>NZ_JBSFTC010000136.1:0-28965 GCF_053590415.1 Nonomuraea sp. NPDC003201 | reverse complement strand
GCGCAGCTCGTCGCCGCGGCCCTGGGTGCGGTCGCGCTGGCCGCCGTTGCCCTTCCCGTCGCCGCGCCCGCCGTCGCCACGTGCACCGTCACCGCGTGCGCCGTCTCTGCGGCCGCCCTCGCCGCGACCCCCGTCACCGCGGTTGCCCTCTCCGCGGCCGCCGCCTCGGCGGGAGCCGTCGCCCGGTGACTGGGCGGGGGTCTCGTCGTCCAGGCGCAGGGTCAGGGAGATGCGCTTGCGGGGGATGTCGACGTCGAGGACCTTGACGCGGACGATGTCGCCTGGCTTGGCCACGTCACGCGGGTCCTTGACGAAGTTTCGCGACATGGCCGAGACGTGGACCAGGCCGTCCTGGTGGACGCCGATGTCCACGAAGGCGCCGAAGGCGGCGACGTTGGTGACCACGCCCTCCAGGATCATCCCCGAGGACAGGTCGGAGAGCTTCTCGACGCCCTCCTTGAAGACGGCGGTCTTGAAGGCGGGTCGCGGGTCGCGGCCGGGCTTCTCCAGCTCGCGCAGGATGTCGGTGACCGTCGGCAGACCGAACGTCTCGTCGGTGAAGGTCTCGGGCTTCATCGAGCGCAGGGCCGCGGTGTTGCCGATCAGCGACTTGAGGTCGGTCTTGGCCGAGGTGAGGATCCGGCGGACCACCGGGTAGGCCTCCGGGTGCACGCTCGACACGTCGAGCGGGTCGTCGCCCTCGCGGATGCGCAGGAAGCCCGCGCACTGCTCGAACGCCTTGGGCCCGAGCCGGGGCACCTGCTTGAGCGCGGCGCGCGTACGGAAGGGGCCGTTGGAGTCGCGGTGGCGGACGATGCTCTCGGCGAGCGTGGAGCCGATGCCGGACACGCGCGTCAGCAGGGGCGCCGAGGCGGTGTTGACGTCGACCCCGACGGCGTTGACGCAGTCTTCGACCACCGCGTCGAGCGAGCGGGAGAGCTTGGACTCGGCCAGGTCGTGCTGATATTGGCCGACGCCGATGGACTTGGGGTCGATCTTGACCAGCTCGGCCAGCGGGTCCTGGAGCCGGCGGGCGATCGAGACCGCGCCGCGCAGGGACACGTCGAGCTCGGGCAGCTCCTGCGACGCGTACGGCGAGGCCGAGTAGACCGAGGCCCCGGCCTCGGAGACGACGATCTTGGTGATCGACGGCATGTGCTTGACCAGGTCACCGGCCAGCTTGTCGGTCTCGCGGGAGGCGGTGCCGTTGCCGATGGCGATCAGCTCGACCCCGTGGCGCTGCGCGAGCGCGCCCAGGACGGCCAGCGACTGGTCCCACTGCCGCTTGGGCTCGTGGGGGTAGATGGTCGCGGTCTCGACGACCTTGCCCGTGGCGTCGACCACGGCGACCTTGACCCCCGTACGCAGACCGGGGTCGAGGCCCATGGTCGCCCGGCTCCCGGCGGGGGCGGCGAGCAGCAGGTCGCGCAGGTTGGTCGCGAAGACCCGCACCGCCTCGTCCTCGGCCGCCTGCCACAGCCGCATCCGCAGGTCGATGCCGAGGTGCACGAGGATGCGGGTGCGCCAGGCCCAGCGCACGGTCTCGCCCAGCCACTTGTCGGCCGGCCGACCCTGGTCGGAGACGCCGAACCGGGACGCGATGCGCATCTCGTATTCGGGGCTGTCGTCCGGCTCCAGCGCGACCGACAGCACCTCCTCCTTCTCACCCCTGAACATCGCCAGGATCCGGTGCGAGGGCAGCTTCGTGAACGGCTCGCCGAACTCGAAGTAGTCGGAGAACTTGGCCCCCGCCTCCTCCTTGCCCTCGCGGACCTTCGACACGAGCTGCCCGCGGCTCCAGAGCTGCTCGCGCAGGCCGCCGATCAGGTCGGCGTCCTCGGCGAACCGCTCGATCAGGATCGCCCTGGCCCCCTCCAGCGCCGCGCCCGCGTCGGCCACACCCTCGGTGACGAAGCCCTCGGCCGTGGCGGCGGGGTCGAGCGTCGGGTCGCCGAGCAGCTGGTCGGCCAGCGGCTCCAGGCCGAGCTCGCGCGCGATCTGCGCCTTGGTGCGCCGCTTGGGCTTGTACGGCAGATAGATGTCCTCGAGCCGGGCCTTGGTCTCGGCCGCCATGATCTGCTCGCGCAGCTCGTCGTCGAGCTTGCCCTGAGACTCGATCGACTCAAGGATCGCCGCCCGCCGCTCCTCCAGCTCGCGCAGGTAGCGCAGGCGCTCTTCGAGCGTGCGCAGCTGCGCGTCGTCGAGGGTGCCGGTGACCTCCTTGCGGTATCGCGCGATGAACGGCACGGTGGCGCCGCCGTCGAGCAGCTCGACGGCCGCCTGCACCTGGCCGTCGCGTACGCCCAGCTCTGCCGCGATCCGCTGGTGAATAGAGAGCACTTGCCTGCCTTTCGATGGTCCCGCCGGTCAATTGTGCAGGACGACGCCGTCTTTCATGACCAGAGTGCGCGCAGGGTGAACGACCACGGCCTCCGCCGCGCCCCCGCACGGCACCACGACCAGGTCTGCCCGGTCGCCCGGGGACAGGCCGTACGACTCCAGCCCGAGCGCGCGGGCGCCGCCGTAGGTGGCGGCCTCCAGCGCCAGCTCGATGTCCTCGTCCCTGCGGAACGTGCTGCGGTAGGCGACGTGCATCGCCCGCTCCAGCATGTCGCCGCTGCCGTAGGGCCCCCACAGGTCGCGGATGCCGTCGTGGCCGCAGGCGACGGTGACGCCCGCGGCCCGCAGCTTCTTGATCGGCGGCACGGGGAAGCTGTAGACGGCCGCGGTCGCGATGGCGACGCCCGCCTCGGCGAACCCCTGGACCAGGCGGTCCTGGTAGGCGTCGTCGAGCTGGCCGAGCGCGTACGCGTGGCTGACCGTCACCCGGCCGCCCAGCCCCAGCGCCCGGGTGCGCTCGGTGATGAGCTCGAGCTCCCACCCGCCGAGCGACCCGCCGTCGTGCAGATGGAGGTCGAGGTGGGCGCCGTAGCGCTCGGCCAGGCCGAAGACCAGGTCGAGGTGGCGTACGGGGTCGCGGTCGATGCCCGCCGGGTCGAGCCCGCCGACCGCCTCCACGCCGCTCTTCAGCGCCTCTTCGAGCAGCTCGGCCGTGCCGGGGTTGATCAGCACGCCGTGCTGGGGGAAGGCCACCTGCCGAACGTCGACGGGGGAGGAGGCGGCCGCTTCGAGCACGGCCTCCACACCCCGCAGCCCCACCTGGGGGTCGATGTCGGTGTGGGTGCGGACGTGGGCTGTGCCCGCCGCGCTCATGCGCGCCAGCAGCGCGCCGATCCGCTCGGCGCTCGGCACGCCCAGCTCCGCGCGGCGGCCGAGGTCGTTTCCGATGCGCCCGGCCAGCGTGTCGTCGGCCGAGTGGGGGACCCACGGGCCGCCGTAGAGGGTCTTGTCGAGGTGACAGTGCGCCTCGACGAGACCGGGCAGCACGAGCTGCCCGGCGATGTCCACGATCCGGGCGCCCGGCGCCTCGACGCCCGGGGCGACGAGGTGGATCCGGCCGTCGCGGACGAGGATGTCGGCGGGGGCGTCGCGCCCCCAGGGGTGCCCGCCGCGGAGCAGCACGTCGGTCATGGCAAGCACCCTAAACGGCGGCGCCGACGATTTCCGCCTCCCGGCCGGGATCGGCCGCGACTGGTCACGTTCTCGGGGCGGCGGCCCGCGAAAGACCCTCACCGTTTTTCGGCCGCGAACGGTCGCGGCGGGCCGCGAAAAGCGCCGCGGACGGTCGTGCTCAGTCGCGGCGGGCCGCGAAAAGCTCCAGGTGGTAGCAGTATCGGCAGCGGTAGGCGTCGATCTCCCACTTCGGCCGGCCCATCAGCTTGGCGCCGCCGAAGATCCCGCGCTCCAGCGCGCCCTCGACCCATCTGGCGAAGCCCGGAGAGTTCTCGCCCGAGTCTCGGATGAACCCGGCCTCGAGCCCCTCCTCACCGCAGTGCGTACAGTGTAAGTTCGGCATGCCTATACAGGTTAGTCAGATCTCGTCCAGGTGGGAGATGTTCGCCACGTCGGCGGACTCGGCGCTCGGCCGCCCCGCCAGCCAGGCGTCGAGGATCTCGTCGAGCACCACCTCGGACGTGAGCCGCAGGCTGAGCGCCAGCACGTTGGCGTCGTTCCACTTCCTGGCCCCGTCGGCGGTGTAGGCGTCCACGCACAGCGCCGCGCGGATCCCGGGCACCTTGTTCGCCGCGATCGAGGCGCCCGTGCCGGTCCAGCAGCAGACCACCGCCTGGTCGGCCCGCCCCTCGCGCACGTCGCGCGCGGCCAGCTCGGAGGCCCACGCCCAGTCGTCGCGCTCCTCCTCGCTGAGCGCGCCGTGGGTGACCACCTCGTGCCCCCGCCTGCGCAGCTCCGACACGACCCGCTCGGCCACCCCGTCCTTGCTGTCGGCGGCCACCGAAATCCGCATGTGCCCTCCCGTTCCGACCTCAGGTGTATCAAGGGCCGCGGCGTAGACGCCAGCACATGCCCTGGACTGGCTAAATGAGATGAAGTGTGCTTGGTTGTGTCGCCATATGAATATTGACGAGAGCGACATTCCGGCGCTCGCCCGTGGGTGCGCCGTCCTGGGCACCGGCGGCGGTGGTGACGTGCGTACCGGATCGCTGGCGGCGATCGGGGCCGTCCGCGAGTACGGCGAGGTCCCGCTGATCGGCCTGGACGAGCTGGACGACGACGCGCTGATCGTGCCGCTGTCGGGCATCGGGGCTCCGACCGTGAGCCACGAGATGATCCACAGCGCGGACGAGCCCAAGCGCATCGCCGAGGAGATCGAACGCCTCTTCGGCCGTTCGCCGAGCGCGATCATGTCCTCCGAGATCGGCGGCTCCAACGGGGTCGCGCCCGTCGCCTGGGCCGCCCGGCTCGGCCTGCCGCTGCTCGACGCCGACGGCATGGGGCGGGCGTTCCCCGAGGTCCAGATGGTGTCGATGTACGTGGCGGGGCTGCCGGCCGACCTGGTGATCATGTCGGACATCATCGGCAACGTGGTGACCATCCGCCCGGTAGACGGCCTCTGGTCGGAACGGCTGGCCAGGGCGGTCTGCGTGGCCGCGGGCTCGTCCGCGCTGATGGCCGACTACGTGCTCACCACCGCACGGGCCAGAGGCGCGGTCATCGAGGGCACGGTGACCCGCGCCATCGGGATCGGCAGGGCCACGGAGGGCGCGGCGGACCCGCTCGGCGCGCTCCAGGGGAGCCTGGGCGCCGCCCGGCTGATCACCGGCAAGCTGACGGACGTGGAGCGGCGCACCACGGGCGGGTTCGTCCGGGGGACGGCCACGATCGAGGGCACCGGCGAGGACCGGGGCCGCCGCCTCACCCTGGAGCTGCAGAACGAGAACCTGGTCGCCCTGGAGGACGGCCGGGTGCGGGCCATCGTGCCCGACCTCATCACCGTCGTGGACACCGAGACGGCCGCCGCCGTCCAGACCGAGGGGCTCAGGTACGGCCAGCGCGTCACGGTGCTCGCCTGGCCGTGCGACCCGCTCTGGCGCACCCCCAAGGGCCTGGAGACGGCCGGGCCCCGGGCGTTCGGATACGACCTGGACTACGTTCCCGTCGAGGAGCTGACGGCGCATGGCTGACCTGCGGGTGGGGATCGACGTCGGCGGCACGAACACGGACGCGGTGGTGCTCGACGCCGACGGCCGGGTGATCGCCAAGGCCAAGCGCCCGACCACCCCCGACGTGACGGAAGGGCTGCGGGCCGCCCTGGACGCGGTCCTCGGCGAGCTCGGCGAGGACGAGGGCCGAACGCGGATCGGCCGGGTCATGCTCGGCACCACGCACGCGACCAACGCCCTCCTCGAGCGGCGCAACCTCGGCCGCGTCGCCGTGCTGCGGCTCGGCGCGCCCGCCACCACCTCCGTCCCGCCGCTGTCCGGCTGGCCCGGCGACCTTCGCGCGGCCGTCTCGGCGGGGGAGGCCATCGTGCCCGGCGGCCACTACGTGGACGGCCGCGAGATCGGCCCGCCGGGGCTCGACGCCGTGCGCCGCTTCCTGGACGGCCTGGAGGCCGACGCCGTGGCGGTCACCGGCGTGTTCAGCCCGGCCAGCGGCGATCACGAGCGCGTCGTCGAGGAGCTGATCAAGGCCGAGTACGGCCTGCCGGTCTCGGTGAGCCACGAGATCGGCTCGCTCGGGCTGCTGGAGCGCGAGAACGCCACCGTGCTCAACGCCGCCCTGTACGGCGTCGCCGCCCACGTGACCGAGGCCCTGGTCACCGCGCTGGCCGAACGGGGCCTGGGCGCGAAGCCGTACCTGGCGCAGAACGACGGCACGCTCATGACGCTGGAGCACGCCGCCCGGCTGCCGGTCTCGACGATCGGCTCGGGTCCGGCGAACTCCCTGCGCGGCGCCGCGTACCTGTCGGGGGTCGCGGACGCGATCGTGGTGGACGTCGGCGGCACCTCCACCGATCTCGGCGTGCTGGCCGGCGGCTTCCCGAGGGAGTCCGCGGCGGCGGTCGAGATCGGCGGGGTGCTGACCAACTTCCGCATGCCCGACATCCTGGCCATCGCGCTCGGCGGCGGCACGGTCGTCCGCAATCCGGGCATCGGCCCCGACTCGGTGGGTTACCGGATCGTCGAGGAGGCGCTCGTGTTCGGCGGCTCCACGGTGACGATGACCGACGCGGCCGTGGCGGCGGGCCGGACCCCGGACGAGGCGGCCGGGTGGCGCGAGCGCCTCGAGGCCGCCGTCCGGGCGCGCGACTCGGGTGACATGTCGGAAAGAATGGCAGACACCCTGCAAAGAGCGGTGGCCGTCGCGGACGAGATGATCATCGACGCGGTGGACCGGATGGCGCTCGGCAAGACGGACAGACCCCTGGTCGCGGTGGGTGGCGGGGCCTTCCTGCTGCCCGACGCCATCCCCGGCGCGAGCCGGGTCGTCCGCCCCGAGCACGCCGAAGTGGCCAACGCCGTGGGCGCCGCCATCGCACTCGCGAGTGGCAGAGTGGATACGATCTTGCCTGCGGGAGATAGCCGGTCAAAAGCGATCGAAAGGGCCAAAGAGGAGGCGGCGGCGCGAGCCGTCGCGGCGGGGGCGGAGCCCTCCGGCGTAGAGATCGTGGACCTTCTCGAGGTGCCGCTGAGCTACCTCTCCGAGCCCGCCGTGCGGGTACACGTCAAAGCAGCCGGACCACTCGCCCGGTGACAGACCGAAAGGATCCCCCCTTCATGAGCTGGCACAAGCGTCTGCTCGTCGCCGGGGTCACCGGTGTCCTGGCCTTGACCGCATCCGCGTGCGCGGGCGGTCAGGTGCGCGGGGCCGGCGGAACCCCCAAGCCGGCCGAGAGCAGCGGCAGCAGCCAACCGGCGGCCTCCCCGGCCGCGCAGGCCAACGACAGCACGTTCGTGTACGTGCCGAACCTCGACGTGGTCACCGACTGGGACCCCGCGACCTCGTACTCCAACGAGATCGTCGCCATGCAGAACATCTACGAGGGCCTGACCAGGTACAACTCCCAGGAGAAGAAGGCCGAGCCGCGCCTGGCCACCGAGTGGACCTCGGCGAACGAGGGCAAGGAGTGGACGTTCAAGCTGCGGCAGGGCGTCAAGTTCCACTCCGGCGCCGCGCTCGACGCCGAGGCCGCCAAGAAGGCCATCGAGCGGACGATCGAGAAGAAGGGCGGCGCCGCCTACATCTGGGACGCGGTCAAGACGATCGACGCGGTGGACGCGTCCACGCTGAAGTTCACGCTCAAGTACGCCACCCCGCTCGACCTCGTGGCCTCCTCCGGCTACGCGGCCTACATCTACGACGTGAACGCCGTGGACAAGGACGGCAAGTCGGACGCCGGCACCGGCCCGTACACGATCGACTCCTGGCAGAAGGGCAAGGAGACCGAGCTCACGCTGAAGGCGTACGAGGGCTACTGGGGCGGCTGGAAGCCGGAGCAGTACAAGAAGGTCGCCTACCGCGTCACCCCCGAGATCACCACGGCCTGGCAACTGCTCCAGAAGGGCGAGGTCAACTTCGTCCAGCGGCTGAACCCGCAGCTCTTCCAGCAGGCCGGGACGACCCCCAACGTGCAGACCTCCGCCTCGCCGTCGTTCCAGAACCTGCTGGTGCTGTTCAACACCGCGAGCGGGCCGGCGAAGGACGTCAAGATCCGGCAGGCCCTGCAGTACGCGATCGACTACGACGGCCTGGTGGCGGCGCTGAAGGGCTCCGGCCAGAAGGCCAACGGCCTGGTGCCGCAGGGGCTGCTCGGCCACGCCAACGACATGGAGCCCAAGCAGGACCTCGCCAAGGCGCAGGCGCTGCTCGCCGAGGCCGGCTACGGGCCGGACAACCCCGAGCTCAAGCTCACCATGACCTACGCGCAGGGCGACGACGACCAGAAGCTGCTGGTCACGCTGCTCAGCTCGGCGCTGAAGGGCATGAACGTGACGCTGCAGGCCAAGCCGATGACCTGGAGCGCGCAGTGGGACCTGGGCAAGAAGCAGGGCCAGGACATCTTCGTCATGTACTGGTACCCGGACTATCCGGACGCCTACTCCTGGTACGTCAACGTGTTCAAGAGCGCCGACAAGCCGCAGTTCAACCTGTCGTACCTGAAGGACTCCGCCATCGACACGGCGATCGACGCGCTGCCGCAGCTCACGGCCACTGACCAGCTCAAGGCCGACCAGGCGTACAAGGACCTGCAGAAGAAGATCATCCAGGACCAGGCGGCGGTGGCCGTCCCGTACGTGCAGACCTACCAGCGCGCGCTGACGTCCGACGTCGAGGGATACGTGGACAACCCCGCCTATCCGAACGTGGTCTTCTTCTACGACCTCAAGAAGCGCGCAAGCTGACGATGTCGCGTTATCTGACCCGCCGGCTCGGCCAGGCCCTCCTGGTCGTGTCCGGCGTGGTCGTGCTCACGTTCGTCGTGATGCGGCTGGTGCCGGGGGATCCGGCGGTCGCGTTCGCCGGGCCGAAGGCCACGCCCGAGGAGCTCGCGGCGGCGCGCACGCGGTTCGGGCTCGACGACCCGCTCCCCGTGCAGCTCCTCAACTACGTGCGCGACCTGCTCACCGGCGACTGGGGCGTCAGCCTGCGCACCCGGCAACCGGTGCTCGACGACCTCTACGTGGCGTTCCCCGCCTCGCTGGAGCTGGTCGGCACGGCCCTGCTCATCGCGGTCGTCGTGGGCATTCCGGTCGGGGTGCTTGCCGCCCGCTATAAGGCGAAATTTCCGGACCTGGGGGTGCGGGTCGGCAGCATGCTCGCCGTCTCCGTACCCGTCTTCTGGCTGGCCCTGGCCCTCCAGACGGTCTTCGCCAGCAACCTCGGCTGGTTCCCGATCGCGGGCGAGTACGACTCCTCGCTCGACACCACCAGCCCGCTCACCCTCTGGACGAACATCACGATCGTCGACGCCCTCATCACCGGCAACTGGCCCATCTTCACCAGCACGCTCCAGCACCTGGTGCTGCCCGCGCTGGTCGTGGCCGCCTACCCCACGGGCGTGATCGCCCAGATGACCAGGGCGGCGCTCATCGAGGAGTCCGGCCAGGACCACACCAAGCTGGAGCGCGCGCTCGGTTTCGGCGAGACGTCCATCCTGACCAGGTTCGCCCTCCGGCCCGCCCTGAACCCGGTCCTGTCGCTGATCGCCCTGGTCTTCGCGTACGCGATCGTCAACGGCTTCCTCGTCGAGGCGGTCTTCAACTGGCCCGGCCTGGGCCGCTACGCCGCCGAGTCGATCAAGTCGCTGGACACCCCCGCCATCGCGGGCGTCACGCTCCTGGTGGCCCTGGTGTACGTGCTGGCCAACCTCGTCGTGGACATCCTCCAGGGCTTCGTCGACCCGCGAGCGAGGGCGCGATGACGAGCGTCGAGGCGCCGCTGCGGCGCACCTTCCTGCCCAGGATCCCCGACCGGTTCGCCGCGTTCGGGGCGGTGCTCATCGTGCTGGTCGTCCTGGCCGCGATCCTGGCGCCGTGGCTCGCGCCGTACCCGGTGGACCAGGTCAAGCCGCTGGAGAACCTGCAGCCGCCGAGCGCCGCGCACTGGTTCGGCACCGACCAGGTCGGCCGGGACGTGCTCACCAGAGTCCTGTACGGCGGCCGCACCTCCCTGTTCATCGCCGTGGCCGTGCTGGCCGTGTCGGCGGTGATCGGGGTCACGCTCGGCGTGGTCGCCGGGTACGCGGGCGGCTGGATCAGGGACGTGATCATGCGGATCACGGACATCTTCCTGGCCTTCCCCGCGCTGCTGCTCTCCCTGGCCCTGGCCGTGGTGCTCCAGCCCAGCGTGAACACGGTCATCCTGGCCATCGCCGTGACCTGGTGGCCCTGGTACACCCGGCTGGCGGCCTCCGTGGCGGCCTCGATCGCCACCCGCAGCTACGTGGACGCCGCCCGGTGTCTCGGCGTGCCCGCGCCGCTGATCATCCTCAGGCACGTCCTCCCGAACTCGCTCACGCCCGTCCTGGTCCAGCTCTCGCTCGACGCGGGCGGCGTGATCCTGACCTCGGCGGCGCTGTCGTACCTGGGGCTGGGCGCGCAGGAGCCGACGGCGGAGTGGGGGCTCATGGTGCAGCAGGGGCAGACGCTCTTCACCACGAACTGGTGGGTGGTCACGTTCCCCGGCCTGGCGATCCTGGTGACGGCGTTCGCGTTCAACGTCCTGGGTGAGGGGCTGCGCAACGCTCTCGATCCGCGAAGGGCGGTCAGATGATCGAGGTGCGCGACCTCCGGGTGCGCTACGGCGGGCGCGTCGTGGCCGACGTGCCGGAGCTGGACGTGCGCGAGGGCGAGTGCGTCGCGATCGTGGGGGAGAGCGGCTCGGGCAAGTCGACCACGCTGATGTCGCTGCTGGGCCTCACCCCAGATGCCGAAATTTCAGGTCATGTACGGGTGTGCGGCATCGACGTGCTCACAGCGTCACCCCGCAGGCTCCGCGAGATCCGGGGCGCCAGGGTGGCACTCGTGATGCAGTCGCCGCAGGCGGCCCTCAGCCCGGCCACCCGCCTGGGTGTCCTGATGCGCCGCGCCCTCAAGCTCCACGGCGTCGGCAAGCCCGCGGGCACACTGCCGGAGGCGCGGCCCTCAGCCGGGAAGGGAGGGCTGGAGGAGATCATGAGGGAGGCGGTGGAAGCGGTCATGCTCGACCGCGAGATCCTGCGCCGCTACCCCCACGAGATCTCCGGCGGCCAGGCCCAGCGCTTCGCCATCGCGCTGGCCATCGCCCTGGGCGCCGAGGTGATCCTCGCCGACGAGCCCACGAGCGCGCTGGACGTGACGGTGCAGGCCGAGGTGGTCGGCGTCCTGCGCAGGCTGCGGGAGGAGCGGGGGCTGGCGCTCCTGCTCGTCTCCCACGACCTGGCCCTGGTCTCGACGATCGCCGACCGGGTGATGGTCATGAAGGACGGCGCGGTGGTGGAGTCGGGGCCGGCCGCGCGGGTGCTGGCCGAGCCGTCCCATCCGTACACGCGCGAGCTGCTGGAGGCGCTGCCGTGACCATGCTCAGGGCCGAGCGGGTGACGCTCGGCTACGGCCGCACCCCGGTCGTGCACGACGTGACCCTCGACATCACCGAGGGCGGCGTCGGGCTGATCGGGGAGAGCGGCTCGGGCAAGACGACCCTGGCGCGCGCGTTCCTGGGCCTCCTCACCCCCATGTCCGGAAATATCTGGTACGGCGACCAAACGCTGAAAAAAGCGGACATGCGGAAGTTCCGGAAAGACGTCCAGCCCGTGTTCCAGGCCGAGGCCCTCGACCCCAGGATGCGCATCGGCACCTCCGTCGCCGAGGCCCTGCCGCGCGCCGCGCGAGGCCGGGTCAAGGACCTCCTCGAACAGGTCGGCCTGGACCCCGCCCTGGCCACCCGCCGCCCCCACCAGCTCTCCGGCGGCCAGCGCCAGCGCGTGGTGATCGCCAGAGCCCTGGCGGTGGACCCCCGCCTCCTCATCCTGGACGAGCCCACCAGCGCGCTCGACGTCACCGTCCAGGCCAGGATCCTCGACCTGCTGGCCTCCCTCGACACCGAGCGCCTGCTCATCACCCACAACCTCGCCGTCGTGGACCGGCTGTGCCGCACCGCGCACGTGCTCTTCGCGGGCCGCGTCGTCGAGTCGGGGCCGACGGCCGAACTCCTCGCGAAGCCGGCCCACCCCTACACGCGGGCCCTGCGCGACGCCGTGCCGAAGCTGGGCGGCGCCCCGCCCGTGGCCAAGGGCAGGACGGAGGCCGTGCCCGCCCCGACCGGCTGCCCGTTCCGGCTGCGCTGCCCGCTGGCCGCGCCGGAGTGCGAGCAGCCGCCCGCGCTCAGGGACCTGGGAGGCCGCCAGGTCGCCTGCCACCGAGCCGAGGACGTGCTGCTCAGCTGACGAGGTTCTTGAGGTGAGCGCAGAGGTCGCCCGAGAGCTTGCCCATCAGCCGGGACAGCTCCGCCCGGTCCTCCGCCGACCAGTCCGCGAGCGCACCCTCGAACAACTCGGTGGTCACCCGGCGGCACCTGCTCGCCACCTCGGCCCCCTCCTCGGTCAGCGCGATGCGCCAGGCCCTGCCGTCGTCGGGGTCGCGTACCCGCTCTACCAGCTTGCGCTGCTCCAGCGAGGCGACGTGCCTCGTCACGTGAGGGCTCTCCACCTGCAGTGCCTCGGCGATCGCGCCGATCCTGCGCGGCTCCGGCGCGTCCAGCAGGTGGACGAGGATCTTCACGTCGGGCCGGTCGAGCCGGACGCCGGCGGCCTCGGTCAGGCGCTCATGCGTCTTGGCGCGGTTCAGCGCGTCCACCACTGAGCGGAACGCCGACACCGTCCTGTTGAGATCTTCGTCCATATCCGATTTGCTTACCTAACTTACGTATGTATTATCTTGCCCTGTTACTTACCTAACTTAGCTAAAGGAGCCGACATGGCGACAGTCGTCGCGTCCGCGCCACGTACGACGTCCACCAGAAGTCCGTGGCCCGGGGTGGTCGCGCTGGCTTTCGCGGCCTCCATCGCCGCACTTCAGAACACCGCCGTGGTCCCGCTGCTTCCCGTGCTGCAGCGGGAGCTGAACGCCCCGCTCTCCTCCGTGACCTGGACGCTCACGCTGAGCCTCCTGGTCGCGGCGGTGGCCACGCCGCTGTTGTCGCGCTTCGGCGACATGTACGGCAGGCGCCCCATGATCCTCGGCGCCCTGGGCCTCCTGGTGGTCGGCTCGGTCATGGCCGCGCTGGCGCCCTCGCTGACCTGGTTGATGGTGGCGAGGGTGCTCCAGGGCGCCGTGGCCGCGCTGGTGCCGTTGTCGATCGGGGTGGCGCGCGACGTGCTGCCCAGGGAGCAACTGGCCACCGGCATCGGGGTGATCAGCGCGACGATGGGGTTCGGGAGCGGCGGCGGGATGATCCTGGCCGGGCTCGCGTCCGGTGACTTCCACCTGGTCTTCTGGATCACGGCCGGCATCTCGCTGGTGGCCGTCGCGATCGTGGCCCTGCTCGTGAAGGACAGCGCCCCGGTGGGTCCCAAGGGCCGTCCCGACCTGGCCGGCGCGGCGCTGCTGACCGCCTGGCTGGTCGCGCTCCTGCTGGGCATCAGCGAGGGCGGCTCGTGGGGCTGGACCTCGCCGGGCGTGCTCGGCCTGTTCGCCGCCGCGGCGGCGCTGGCGGCGGTCTGGGTCGTGGTCGAGCGCCGGGTGGCCGAGCCGCTGGTGGAGATGGCAATGCTGGTCCACCGGGGCACGGTCGGCGCGACGGTGGCCTCGATGCTGCTCGGGTTCTCGTTCTTCACCCTCATGACGGGTACGTCCAGCTTCGCCCAGGTGCCGGTGGGGACCGGTTACGGCTTCGGCGCCTCCACCCTCCAGGTGGGCTTCTTCCTGCTGCCGAGCACGATCTTCATGCTGGTCATCTCGCTGTTCGCGGGCCGGATCATGCGCCGCTTCCAGGCCTCGTCCATGGTGGCGGTGGGGTCGGCGGTCACGGCCCTGGCGGGGCTGTGGCTCGTGGTCGCGCACACCAGCCCGGCCCACCTGTACGTGGCGACCTCACTGATGGGCATCGGCCTCGGCGTCGGCTACGCGGCGCTGGGCACCATGGCCGTGGAGCACGTGGACCCGGGCAAGACGGCCCTCGCGGCAGGCGTGAACGCGCTCGTACGCATCGTGGGCGGCAGCACGGCCGGCGCGGCCATCGCCGCCATCCTGGCCGCCCAGCCGGGCATGGGCGGCTACCAGTGGGTCTTCGGGACGGCAGCCGTCGCCGGGGCCACGGCCGCGCTCTTCGCGGCCGTGTACGGGCGGCTCAACCGCGCGACGGTTACAGCGCCTTCAGGCCGCTGATCACCTCGAGCAGCACCTTCGCGTCGGGCGCGGGGGGCGGGTGCTCGACCTGCACGAGCTGCTGCGCGTGCAGGTCACCGACCAGCACCCGTACCACGCCGATGGGCAGGTTCAGCTCGGCCGCGACGTCCACGAGCCGGGTCGGTTTGGTGCACTTCTGCATGATGATCAGATGCTCCGGGCCCAGGCCCATCGGCGGCGCCAGGCCACCGGCCGTGATGATCACCGCGATGAGGTCGATGGCCTCGCTCGCGGGGACCGTACGGCCCCGGGTCAGTAGGTAGGCCGGGACGATAGGACCGGCGTCCTCGTCCAGCCAGCGTTCGTCACTCACTTCGCACCACCCGCATGGGTCGAGCGGGTTCCTTCACGTGGGCCTCCGGTTCGGGCTCTGCCACGTGCTCTTCCGGGATCAACACGATCGCGGTGGTCCCTCCATATGGTGAACCGCGTAACGTCACGCGGATGTCGTGCCTGGCGGCCAGGCGGGAGACGACGAAAAGGCCGAGCCGGTCGCTGTCGGCCAGGTCGAACTCCGGTGGGCTGGCCAGCCGCTCGTTGAGTTCGGCCAGCTCCTCTGCGCTCATCCCGAGCCCGCGGTCCTCGACCTCGAAGGTGAAGCCGCGGGCCGCCACCTCGCCGCGCACGATGACCGGAGTGTGCTTCGGCGAGTAGACGGTGGCGTTCTCGATGAGCTCGGCGATCAGGTGGATCACGTCGCCGACCACGGGTCCGGCCAGGCGCTGGCCGGACATCGGCTCGACGGTGACCCGCTGGTAGTCCTCCACCTCGGCCGACGCGCCGCGGGCCACGTCGAGCAGCGCCACCGGCCGGCTCCAGCCGCGGCCGGGGGTGGCGCCCGACAGGATGATCAAGCCCTCGGCGTGGCGGCGCATGCGGGTGGTCAGGTGGTCGAGCTTGAACAGGTCGTCCAGCGCGTCGGGGTCGGTGGCCCGGTGCTGCATGTCCTGCAGCTGGATGCGCTGGCGGTGCAGCAGGGTCTGGCTGCGCCTGGCCAGGTTGCGGAACACGTGCCCGACGCCCTCGCTGAGCTGCGCCTGGCCGACCGCTGCCTCGACGGCCGTCTGCTGGACGGTGGAGAACGCCTGGCCCACGTCGTCGATCTCGACCGTGGTGCTCGCCACGGACAGCTCCGGCATCTCGACCTTCTCGCCCTTGCGGAGCTTGGCGACCACGTGGGGGAGCCGTTCCTGGGCCACCTCCAGCGCGGCCAGCCGGAGCGCGCCCAGCTCCTTCGACAGCCGGTTGCCCATGCGCAGCGAGAACGCGATCGACACGACCACCAGCCCCAGCGTCGCGCCCGCCAGCAGGAGCGCCCGGGACAGCACCTGGTCGGCGATCGGCTCGGTCCGCGTGTTCAGCACCGCGCTGGCCCGCATCAGCGCTTCCTGGAACGACTTGGACAGCCCCTCCGTGAGGGTGAGCCAGCTCCGCGGCGCCTTCCCGGCGATGATCTGGTCCTCCATGATCCGCAGCCGTTGGTAGGCGGGGGAGGTGATCAGCGCCACCTGCTGGTCGCGCAGGCTCGGGTCGAGCTCGTTGAGCGACTGGTCGACCAGGAATCGCCGGTTGCCGACGAGCTCCGTGAACAGCCGGCGCTCGGCGGGCTGGGTCGGCCCGAACGCGACGGCCTGTTCCCTGGTCAGCAGCTCCTTGGCGTACCCGAGGTCGATGACGATGCGCGACTGCTCGTAGATCGGGATGTCGTCGATCAGCGCGACCCGCTTGTGCAGGCCGAAGAGCGTGTCGTTGATCGCGCTGTAGGCCTCCACGGTGTGCAGACGGTCGGACAGGCCCGTGTCGATCTCGCCTCGGATCGCATCGAGCCTGTCGAGTTGCGTGTACACCGCGTCCACCTGTGTGCGGATCTCTTCCGATCGGTCCTTGGATGTGCTGGAGAGCTGCCTGAACGCGTCACTGGCGGCATCGGTGCGGGTGCGCTGCGCGGCGACGGCGGACTTGTCCCCCGAGTTACGCAGGAGCCTGGCCGAGACTAGACGTTCACGCTGGATCTCGCTGATCAGTTTGTACGCGGGAAGACGGAGGTTCGTCCAGAGTGTCTTGTATTGACGCAGCTCCAAGCTCTCGGTGGCGGTGACGGCGGTTATGACCCCCCACAAGACCACCATGGAGGCCAGTGGCACGAGTAGTAGTCCGATGATCTTCATGCGGATCGTTCGGCTACGACCCATGACACCTCATTCCGGTCGGTCCCCTGCTGGCAACCCCGGACGGGACAAGCCCAGAGAATAGCAATTGGATCATCAAAATGCCCAATTTTTCGGGACTTTTGGACACCTGGGCCTTGATCCATCGATCTTGGAGTAAGTTTCCCGAGTACATCGCCGACAGAGGGAGATGCGTTGCGCCGTCGTCTCGCAGCGGCCGCCGCGCTCTTACTCCTCGCGGCCTGCTCGCCGCCTCCGGAGCCCCCGCAGGCGCCGTCCGGGCAGTCCCCGTTCGTCTATGTCGAGAATCTGGACATCGTCACCGAGTGGGACCCCTCCAAGTCCTACTCCAACGAGATCGTCGCCCTCCAGAACATCTACGAGACGCTCACCTTCTGGAACCCGGTCACCAAGAAGTCCAGCTCCAGGCTGGCCACGTCGTGGCGCTCGTCGCCCGACGGCCGGACATGGACGTTCAACCTCCGCTCCGGGGTGACCTTCCACACCGGCAGGCCCCTGGACGCCGCGGCGGTCAAGTCGTCGGTCGAGCGCACCATGAGCGCCAAGGCGGGCGCCTCCTACATCTGGGACGCCGTCTCGTCCATCAGGGTCGACGGGCCCACGACGGTGACGTTCGCGCTGAAGTACCCCGTCCCGCTGGACCTGGTGGCCTCCTCCACGTACGCGGCCTACATCTACGACACGCAGGCGGCGCCCGACCTCGGGAAGTTCTTCGCGTCGGGCAGGGACGCGGGCTCGGGGCCGTACACGGTGACGAAGTGGCAGAAGGGCAAGGAGGACGAGCTCACGCTCAGCGCGTACGACAAGTACTGGGGAGGGTGGGGCCGGCCGCACTACAACACGGTGAAGTTCCGCGTCGTGCCCGATCCCGACAGGGCGTGGCGGCTGCTGCAGCGCGGCGAGGCGAGCTTCGTGGCGCGGCTGAACCCGCGCCTGTTCGCCGCCGCCTCGACCGCGCCGGGCGTGCGCACCTCCGAGCGGGCGTCGTTCCAGACGGCGATGCTGCTGTTCAACACCGCGAACGGCCCCATGAAGGACATCCGCGTGCGCCGCGCGGTGCAGAAGGCCGTCGACTACCAGGGCCTGGTCAAGGACCTGAAGGGCGCGGTCTCACCGGCCAGCGGCATCATCCCCGAAGGGCTCATGGGGTATGTGCCCGGCCGCGTCCCCCGGCAGGACCTGGTGGGCGCGGCGCAGCTGCTGAACAGGGCGGGGTACGGCCCCGGCGGCCGGCCGCTCCGGCTGCGGCTGACGTACGGGGAGGGCGACACCGACTGGCACCTGCTCGCCACGAAGCTCACCGCCGCCCTCAAGCCGCTCAACGTGACGGTCGACGCCCGGGCGATGCCCTGGACCGCCCAGTGGGAGCAGGGCAAGAAGCGCGGCCAGGACATCTTCGTCATGTACTGGTGGCCCGACTACGCCGACGGCTACTCCTACTTCGGCAACGTCTTCCACAGCGGGAACCCGCCCGTGTTCAACCTGGCCTACCTGCGCGACCAGGGCCTGGACGCGCTGCTCGACACCGTGCCGGAGCTGACCGTGACCGACCGGCCGGCGGCGCAGCGGGTGTACGAGCAGGCCACGAAGCGGGTGCTCGACCAGCGGGCGGCCGCGGCGATGCCGTGGGTGGTCAACTACCAGCGGGCCTACCAGGGCGCGGTGCAGGGCTACAACGACAACCCGGCCTACCCGGACGTGGTCTTCGTCTACGACCTACGCCCCTCGGGCTGAGGGCTGTGTTCATGGCCTCACTTCGTGAGGCGGTCCCGGTCGCCCTCGATGCCGCCGGTCCTTTCCCGCAGCCGGACCTTGATCTCCTCGGGCGTGTAGGCCCGGCGGCGGCGCTCGGCGCGCGCGATCACCACTCCCGTGGCCGCCACGCCCATGATTCCCGCCAGACCGAGCATCTTCCACCAGCGCATGTGCCTAGGCTAACGGTGTGCTGACTCTCGACGAGGCCGTAAGGGTGACGAGGACCGGCGATCTGTGGATTTTCCGCGGGCGCTCGGTCCCCGACCGCGCCATCCAGACGATGACCAACAGCCCGGTCAACCACGTGGGCATGGCGATCGTGGTCGAGGACCTGCCGCCGATGATGTGGCACGCCGAGCTGGGCAAGTCGCTGATCGACCTGTGGTCGGGCACGCACCAGCGCGGGGTGCAGCTGCACGACCTGCGCGACGCGGTGACCACGTGGGTCGGCCGCTACGGCCAGCGGCCCTGGCTGCGCCAGCTCGAGCCGGAGGCGACGCCCGAGATGGAGGACGCGGCCCTGCGCATGGTGGCCCGGCTCGACGGCACCCCGTTCCCCTCCACCGCCCGCCTGGCCGCCCGCTGGGCCAGGGGACGGCTGCCGCGCCGGCGCCGCCGCCAGGAGACGCTGGAGAGCGCGTACTGCGCCGAGGTGGTGGCGGTCACGTACGAGGAGATGGGCCTGCTGCCCGGCGGTCGCCGGCCCAACTGGTACGACCCGGGGAAGTTCTGGAGCGGCGACGACCTGGAGCTGCTGATGGGGCGCCGGCTCGGCAACGAGATCACCGTGGGCGTCGAACGTCCGTGAGCCACGGCTCCGCACCGGCCACGACCTTGACGCGGTGCGGCATGGGTTCCTGGACCTCCGCCGCGGCCACGTTCATGCGCGCGATCTCCAGCGGCTCATTTCGCGAAGGCCAGCTGGTCGTTCTCGCGGGACACGACGGTCAGGACGAACGGCTGCCCCGGACCCCCGGGAAAGGTGATCCGGATCCGGTCGGCTCCCTGACGCTCCCAGTGGCCGACGATCTTCCTGGGCCGGTCGTCCGGCCCGGGAAGCCACTCGACGAACGTGCCGTCGGAGTGGAACTCCATCCCGCGACGGGGCCGCCGCGAAGGCCGGAACGCGAAATCGTCCGGCCGGTACACCGCCATCGCGTCGGTGTCCTCCTCGTAGGAGTGCGTCCAGGCTCCGACGACGTCCGGTGCTTCCTCGTTCATCATGATGACGCTCATCGGACCTGGCGGTTCCCGGCCACCACGTTCAGCGCCGCGCGGGTGTCCTTCAGCACCTCCTGGAGCAGCTGCTCCAGGTCGCGCTGCGAGCCGTTGCCGGTGAGCCGCGTCTCAGCGGGGGAGGCGACGCCCGCGGGGATCCGCTCCTCGGCGCGCGCGGCCAGCTGCGGGACCAGGAAGGACGCCCGCGGGCCCTCCAGGCAGGCGTTCATCCGCGTCGACTGACCGCTGGTGAACATCATCATGCCGGCGTCGTCGGTGTAGTCCATGTAGTTCACGAACATGTCGCCATTGGGACCGTTGTTGCACGAAATATGGGGAAATATCGGCATTCCGGTGTTGTTGCCGGCCTGGTTCGGGGTGTCGGCCACCTTGTCGTCGCCGCTGCATCCCTCGCCATCGTCCCCCCAGATGTGGAAGAGGTTCAGCCAGTGGCCGATCTCGTGCGTCGTGGTCCGGCCCAGGTGGAACGGTGGCGCCGCGGTGCCCGTGCTGCCGAAGGCGGAGTGGCGGATGACGACGCCGTCCGTGTCCGGCGGGCCGCCGGGGAACTGCGCGTAGCCGAGCAACCCGCCCGTCAGCTGGCACACCCAGATGTTGAGGTACTGGTCGCTGGGCCACGGGGCGGCGCCGCCGGTGGCGCTCGACTTCACCAGGTCGTCGAAGGTGAAGCCCATCCGCTGGGTCTCCACGCGGACGATCCCGTCCGTCGGCTCCCCGTTCGGCCCACGGGTCGCGAGGTGGAACTCGACCATCGTGTCCGCCACCAGCGACCTCCAGACGGGCGGCACCTTCGTCACGTCGGGGTTGGCGGCCCGGAAGTCCTGGTTGAGGATCTCGATCTGGCTGTGGATCTGGTCGGCGCCGATGTTCTGCTCGGGGCGGGCCGGGTTGTGGACGACGTGCACGACGACGGGGATGCTGATCACGCCGACGCGGCTGACCATGCGGGTGCCGAGCCTGTACTGCGTGGCCTGGTTCTCGATGGACGCCCGCCGCGCGCGGTAGGACATGCTCTCGTTGAGCAGCCGGCGGTGCACGGGCATGGTGCCGCACAGGTCTCGCGTGAGCGGTGCGGACAACTCTGACTCGTCCATCATGATTCCCCCCAGAAGTGAAGCGAGAGAGGCCGCCCGGCCGGATCGCAGAAGAAGGGCAGACCGCGATCCGGCCGGTCGGACGCTGATGCACTCGTACCGCGAACCGCCCGGTCGAAAGCCCAAAGGAGTGCAAGGCTTCCGGCTCGGATCCACGCGCACGCCGCTCTCCGTCCTGACCGGGAGCGGCCGGACCGCCGTTATGCTCGGGCCCGATGGACATCCGCGTGCTGGGCCCGGTCGAGGTCTACGACGGCGACGTCGAGATCCCGATCGACGGAGCGCAGCAGCAGTGCGTGCTCGGCCTGCTCGCCGCGCACCTCGGCGCGTACGTGCCGGTGGACCGGCTGATCGAGGCGCTGTGGGAGCGCGACCCGCCCAAGACCGCCAGGACCATCGTCCAGCTTAAGGTGTCGCAGCTGCGCAAGATCCTGGGCGGGCGCATCGCCAGCACCACGGCGGGCTACGCGCTCGCCGTACCGGAGGAAGAGGTCGATCTCGGGCGGTTCCGCGCGCTCGCCGCACAAGGGCGGGCAGGACGGCCGCGGGACGCGGCCGGCGCGTGGGAGCGGGCGCTGGGGCTCTGGCGCGGGCAGCCGCTGCAGGGGCTCGGCACCGACTGGGTCGAGCGGCGGGTGCGCCGCCCGCTGCTGCGCGAGCGCTGGGACCTGCTGGAGGAGCACGCCGCCGCGCTGATCGAGCTGGGCCGGCACCGCGAGGTACCCGCGCTGCTGCAGGAGCTCAGGGACGAGGAGCCGCTCAGGGAGACGCCGCACGCGCTGGCCATGACCGCGCTGTGGCACGACGGGCGGACGGCGGAGGCGCTGGAGCTGTTCCACGACGTGCAGCGGCTGCTGGCGGGGGAGCTGGGCGTCGATCCCGGGCCGCGGCTGCGGGACCTGCACCAGCGCATCGTCGAGGGCCACCGGCCCGTGGCGCCGCGCCAGCTCCCCAGGGACGTCCCCGGCTTCGTCGGCAGGCAGGCCGAGGCCGAGCGCCTGAGGCGCCTGCTGCACGGCGGTCGCGTGGCCGTGGTGACCGGCGCGGCCGGCATCGGGAAGTCGGCGCTGGCCGTGCACGTCGGCCACCAGGTGGCCGCCGAGTACCCCGACGGCCAGCTCCACGTCGACCTCAACGGCTACGGCCAGGGCGAGCCGCTGCCGCCCGAACGGGTGCTGCCCCGCCTGCTCGGCGCCCTCGGCGTGCCCGCCCCCAGCGGCGCCGCCGAGCAGCTCGACCTCTACCGCTCGACGACGGCCGCCAGGCGGGTGCTGGTCGTGCTCGACAACGCCGCCCACGCCGAGCACGTACGCCCGCTGCTGCCCGGCGGCTCCTCCAGCGCGGTCATCGTCACCAGCCGCGACACGCTGCGCGGCCTGGCCCTGCAGGGAGCGCAGACCGTACGGCTGGGCACGCTCACCCCCGGCGAGTCCCGCGACCTGCTGGCCGACCTCGTCGGCCCTGACCTGATCCAGGCCGACCCGGCGGCCGCCGCCGAGCTGGCCGAGCTCTGCGGCCACCTGCCGCTGGCGCTGGCCATCGCGGGCGCGAACCTCATCGGCCGGGCCGGCCTGCGCGAATACCTCGCGGAGCTCCTCGACGACCGCCTGAACACGCTGGCCGTCGAAGGCGACGCGCAGGCGACCGTGGCCACGGCCTTCGCCGGCTCGTACGCGGCGCTGACGCCGGACGCCCAGGTGCTGTTCCGGCGGTTCGGGCTGGTCCCCGGCTGCGACTTCACCGCGGGTTCGGCGGCCAGGCTCGCCGGTACGGACCCCGGCACGGCCAAGCGGCTCCTGGCCAGGCTCGCCTCGGCCCACCTGGTCGAGGAGCACGCGCCGGGCCGCTACCGCCTGCACGACCTGGTCCGCCTCTACGCCCGCGAACACTGCACGGACGCCGCCGACGACCCGGCCCGGCTGCACGCGTACTACCTGCACACCGCGCGGGCCGTCGCGCCGCTGCTGGCGCCCTCCATCGAGCTGCTCCCGCTGACGGGCGAGGACCCGCCGCGCGACGCGGAGGAGTTCGCCGACGCCGACGCGGCGCGCGCCTGGTTCCAGGCCGAGCAGCACAACCTGCTCACCGTGATCGACCACGCCCGCGGCCGGCTGCTCTGGCGGCTGGCCGAGACCCTGCGCGCCTTCATGTACGGCGCCTACCAGCCCGACGTGATCATCACCGCGGCCCGCCGCGGCCTGGCCGCCGCCGAGCGGGCGGACGACCGCGCCGGCCAGGCCAGCATGCACCACACGCTGGCCAACGCCATGTTCGTGCTGAACGAGCCGCGGCCGGCCGTCCGGCACTACGAGATCGCCTCCGACCTCTACGAGCAGGCCGGCTGGGGGACCGGCACGCTGCTCGCGCTGACCAACCTCGTCGTGGCCCGCGCCAGCCTCGGGGATCTCCAGCAGAGCCTCGCGAGCCAGGAGCGGATCGTCCGGCTGTGGGAGAAGTTCGAGCCGTCCACGAAGCTGGCCGCGACCCTGGAGAACTACGCCATCAAGCTCCTGTGGGCCGGGCGCCCCCGCGAGGCGCTGGACCGGCAGCTCCGTTCCGTCCGGATCAGGGAGGAGCTCGGCGAGCAGCGGGGCTGGCAGGCCCGGGCGTACTCCATCCTCGGCGACATCCGCGTGGCGCTGGGCGAGCTCGGGCCGGCCGTCGAGGACTTCGAGCGGGCGCTGGCCGTCGCCAAGGACATCCAGGTCGCCGCGACGCTGTCCAGCGTGGCCATCGCGCACCACCTGCGCGGCGACGGCGCCCGTGCCGCCGAACTGGCGCGGCGGGCCGTGGACATCGCCCGGGCGCGCCAGCTGGCCGGCGAGCACGAGGAGGCGCGCAGCACGCTCGCCCGCGTGGACGAGTCGCTCGACCTCGGCGAGCGCGTCGGCATGCTCAACGAGGTGCTCGCCGCCTACCGGGACCGCACCTACCCCTACCTGGAGTCCCGGGCCCGGGTGTGGCTGGCCGAGGTGCTGGTGGACGGCGGCCGGTGGGACGAGGCCGCCGCCGTGGCAGGGCAGGCGCGCGAGGCGGCCGCGCGGTACGAGCTGCGGCTGCTCGAAGGCCAGGCGCTCACGCTGCTCGCCCGGCTCCACGTACGGGACGGCTCGGCGGGAGAGGGGCGCGACTGCGCCAGGAGGGCTCTGGAGGTGCACCGGGAGTTCGGCCACCGGCTCGACGAGGCCGCGGCCCTGGCGGTGCTCGACCAGACCTGACCCGGCTCACCGGCGGTGGCCCGGCTCACCGGCGGGGTGGCCCGCAGCTCCGTGCCGGGCCTGACCGGGTTCAGGGTGGGGCGGCCAGCAGGGACTCGAAGGTGGCCTGAAGCTCCGCCCCCGGGTCCACGCCGAGCTGGTAGGCCAGCAGCCGGCGGGTGCGTTCGTACAGCTCGAGTGCCTCGGCCTGCCTCCCGAGCCGGTAGAAGGCCGTCATCAGCAGCGACACCAGCCGTTCCCGCTGCGGATCGGCCGTCACGCTCGCGCGCAGCGGCGCCACCGCGAGCTCCGGCCGGTCCGTCCTGAGCCGCCTGCGGGCCAGCTCCTCGACGGCGGCCAGCCGGGCCTCGTCCAGCTCGACCGCCGCCACCTCCAGCGCCTTGCCACCTCCCCAGCCGCCCAGCGCCGGACCGCGCCACAGAGCCAGCGCCTCCTCCAGCAGATCGGCCCCGGCCTCGTCGCCGAGGCCCGCCGCCTCGGCGACCAGGCGGCGAAAGCGCAGCGCGTCGACGCGTTCGGGGTCGGCACGCAGCACGTACCCCGAGGCGTCCCGTTCCAGGCGCACGCCCGGCAACGTCCGGCGCAGCCGGTAAACGTGCCCCTGCACGGTCATCCGCGCGCTGTCCGGGGGAGTTCCCTCCCATACGGCGTCGACCAGCCGCTCCACCGGCACCGGACGGTTCAGGTCCAGCAGCAGCGCGGCCAGTACGTAACGACGCTTACGCGGCCCGATCTCCAGGCGGCGTCCCCAGACACAGGCGTCGATGGACCCGAGCAGGCAGTACTCCAAGTGATCCATCTGTCCCAGGATGCCCGGAGCCGCTAAAACCCCGCTAAAGACGGCGACGGCGCCGTACCCGCACCAACAGAACGCCAACGGGCTCTGCCAGGGTCTTTCACTCACGATCCACGCCTACACAGGAAGAGACCCAAGTTGATCACGAAGAAGGCCGCGATCGCCGTGCTGGCCGGCTCGCTCCTGGCGGGCCCGGTGGCCGCCGTCGCCCTGACGCAGCCGGGCGCCGCCGCCGTCGCAGCTGCCCACACCGGCGCCCACACCGCAGCCGCGAAGGACCGGCTCGGGCCCGGCGAGTGGCTGCTGCCCGGGCAGTCGCTGACCTCGGAGGGCGGCCGGTTCAAGCTCGTCCAGCAGGCGGAGGGGAACCTGGTGTTCTACGAGGGCACCAAGGCGCTGTGGACCTCGCCCACCTCGGGCAGGCCCGGCGCCCGCGCGACCATGCAGAAGGAGGGCAACCTCGTCATCTACGGCGCCGACAACAAGCCGCTGTGGTCCACGCCGACCGCCGGCAACCCGGCGCGTACCTGCTGCTGCCCAAAGAGAGCGGCAACCTGGTGATCTACAGCCGGGACAACCGGCCACTGTGGTCGTCCAAGGCGTACATCGGCAAGCTGCCCTCGGGGCACGTCCTGCGGCCGGGCCAGGCGGTGCAGTCCGGCAACGGCCGCTACCGGCTGATCCAGCAGGACGAGGGCAACGCGGTGCTGTACGACGGGCAGCGCAGCCTGTTCACCACGCCGACGGCCGGTCACCCCGGCGCCCGGTCGATCATGCAGGCGGAGGGCAACTGGGTGGTGGTGGACAGCGGCAAGAAGGCCCTGTGGACCACCAAGACGGCCGGCAACCCGGGGGCGTGGCTGGCGGTCAGCGATGACGGGCGGATCATCATCTACTCCCGCGACAACAAGCCCCTCTGGACCAGTCGCTGACCTGATCCCGGTTCCGCCGCCTTTTGGGGGTTCTGTCCGGTGGTCACGGGTTTTCCCATCCGATGGCCCAGAAGGCGGCGTAACGGCGCCCGGCCCCGCACACCTCGTGACCGTCTCCCTGGACAGGGCCCGGCCACGTGCGGGGGGGTGGGTTGCCCGCCGTAAGCGTAAAGGCTGGGGGAGAGCACCACGTGCGGCGGGCGGACGGGCCGCCGTGAGGAGCTCCACGTGCGGCGGGTCGGTGGCCCGCCGTGAGTGGAAAGGCTGGAAAAGAGTGCCACGTGCGGTGGGTCGGTGGCCCGCCGTGCGTGGAAAGATGGACCTCCGGAAGAGTGGCAGGCTGGAAGGATGCGCCTAGCCACGTGGAACGTGAACTCCGTCAAGGCCCGGCTGCCCCGCCTGCTCGAATGGCTCGCCGAGGCGAAACCCGACATCCTCTGCCTCCAGGAGACCAAATGCTCCGCGCAGGCGTTCCCCACGGCGGAGGTAGGGGAACTGGGGTACGCCGCCGCGGCCCACGGGGACGGCCGGTGGAACGGCGTGGCGCTCCTCTCCAGGGTCGGCCTCGACGACGTGACCCTCGGCTTCCCCGGTGAGCTGAACGGCGTGGAAGCCGTGGCCCCGGAGGCCCGCGCCATCGCCGCCACCTGCGCGGGAATGCGCGTCTGGTCCCTGTACGCGCCGAACGGCCGCACCGTGGACTCCCCGCACTACGCGTACAAGCTCGCCTGGTTCGCGGCGCTCCGGGATGCGCTGGCGGCCGAGACGGCCGTGCCGCTGGCGGTGTGCGGCGACTACAACGTCGCCCCCACGGACGCCGACGTATGGGACCCCGCGCTGTTCGTCGGCGCCACCCACGTCACCCCCGCCGAACGCCGGGCCCTCGCCGACCTGCGGGCCCTCGGACTGCACGACGTGGTGCCGACGCCGATGAAGGGCCCGCACCCGTTCACGTACTGGGATTACCGGGCCGGGATGTTCCACCAGAACAAGGGCATGCGCATCGACCTCGTCTACGCGAGCGCGGACGTCGCCGGGCGGGTGCGGTCGGCGTACGTCGATCGCGAGGCCCGCAAGGGCAAGGGCCCTTCCGACCACGCCCCGATCGTCGTTGATCTCGGACCATAATTCAAATCACAAACCGCGCTCGTCCGAGTATCCTGTTTTCTCAAATGTCTCGGGGGATTGAGTAGCTTCACGGCCCACAGGGGGGATCTCCGTGGAACCTGCGGACGGTCGCGTCATTCTATTCATCATCATCGCTCTCGCCGTGTTCGCCCTCGGTCGGCGCTTCCAGACGATGATCATCATGCGTCAGGTGTGGAAGCAGAGCGCCAAGCAGGTCACAGCCAGGAAGGCGGTCGCGAACAGCGCCGCGAAGGCGATGATCGGCATCACTTTGCTCGCGATATTCGTGGTCTGGCTGGTGCTCAACCTCAACCGCGTAATGTGAAAAGCAATCAATAGCTGATTACCGCGCAATTGCGCGGCCGTCCGCAATCCGCCCGGTGGCCTATTTGTGGCGATTTCGCAGGGCCCAAGCCGTCAGCACGGCCGCTCCGGCGGCGGCCAGGCTGACGGCGCGCGTGAGACGTACCGCGCGGCGGATGTCCTTGATGTCAGGCTCGGGCCCGTCGCCCATGGTGGGCCGGTGCTCGGTCCTGCCCTGGTAGACGTTCGTGCCGCCCAGGGTGACGCCGAGCGCCCCGGCGAAGGCGGCCTCGCACCTGCCGGCGTTCGGGCTGGGGTGCCGGTGGCCGTCCCGCCTGAGCACCGCCAGCGCCCGGCCGGGGTCCGGCCCGGTCAGGACCGTGAGCAGCCCCGTCACCCTGGCCGGTACGTAGTTCGCCACGTCGTCGAGCCTGGCCGCCGCCCAGCCGAACCGTTCGTAGCGGGGGGAGTGGTGGCCGACCATGGCGTCCAGCGTGTTGATCGCCCGGTACGCCAGCAGCCCCGGCACGCCCGCCACCGCACCCCAGAAGAGCGGAGCCACGACGGCGTCGGAGGTGTTCTCGGCCAGCGACTCGACCGTGGCCCTGGCGAGTTCCTTGGCCTCGAGGTGGGAGGGGTCGCGGCCACAGAGGTGGGGGAGGCGGGCCCTGGCCCGTTCCAGGTCGCCGCCTTCGAGGGCATCCGCCATATACTCGCCCTCGCGGGCGAGCGTGGTGCCGCCGAGCACGGCCCAGGTGGCGACGGCCGTGACGGCCGTACGGGCGTGGGGGATCCGCTGGGCGAGTACTCCGAGCGCGGTCGCACCGCCGACGCAGATGGCGACATGTGCCACTCCGTGCGCCTTCTTGTCCGCGTACAGGGACTTCTCCACCCTCGCGGCGACACGCCCGAAGACCGCGACCGGGTGGGCGGCGCTCCGCGGGTCGGCGATCAGCCGGTCGAGGGCCACCCCGAGGGCGAGCCCCAGCGGGTCACACCAGGTGGGCATGGAGCTCGTCTTCGTGTACGTCCAGCCAGGCCGCCGCGCGGCGGATGCGCTCGCCGGCGCCGCCCGCCCACATCTTCGCCCAGTTGCCGCCCGCCGAGGCGCGGGTGCGCATGACGTCGTAGGAGCGGTGGAAGCGGAGCCTGGCCAGTTCGAGGAGGCGGCGGCGGTCGCGGGGCGGCACGCCGTACGCGTCGCAGAACAGCCTCAGCCGCTCGCCCACGTCGAGGTTGCGGAGGAGCGGGGACCGGTCCACGGGATCGGCGATGGGGGCCCAGTGGCGGAGCGTGGTGACGATGTCGAAGAGCCGCGTGGTGGGGCGGGCCAGATCGAAGTCGATCAGCGCGTGGGGCCGGCCATCGCGAAATATCACGTTTGCTGGCGTTAAATCACAATGTCCGATGATTTCTGGCGCTTTGTCATCATTCGACCCGCCTTCCCACCCCTCCAGGGACAGCGGGAACCCGACGGTCGCATCATGAAATTCCCGAAGCAGCACCGCAAGCCCGGCCAGCGCCTCATCACTCACGCTCTCCAGCCGCAACCCGGTCGTACCCGGCAGATACGTCAGGATCTCCCGCCCGAGCCCGTCCATCCCCACCACCCGCGGCGCCCCACCGAACCCACGGGCCTCAAGGTGCCGGAGCAGGGCGTGCACGGCGGGTGTCGACGTACTGGCCGGTCTACGCACGGTGTCACCGACCCGCACCACCCCGTCAGTCACGTCCCCGCCCTGCAACGGAATCTCATGCAGGAGCGTCGCGACCATGCCACGAGAGCTTAGACCCTTTTGCCCCACCCCCGCCCAGCCTTTTCCCCAGCTCACCTCCCCCGCCACCCATCCCCGCCCTGGCACCCCTTCCTGCCCTCCGCCCGCCGCACTCACCACCCGCCCCCACAGCCACCGGCTCCTGCGCTGCGGGCTCCTGCGCTGCGGGCTCCTGCGCTGCGGGCTCCTGCGCTGCGGGCTCCTGCGCTGCGGGCTCCTGCGCTGCGGGCTCCTGCGCAAGGGGGTCCTGATAGGAAGAGAACACGTCTGTACTCTAGTCTGGTTGGGTC
>NZ_JBSFTC010000135.1:0-29249 GCF_053590415.1 Nonomuraea sp. NPDC003201 | reverse complement strand
GCCGGCCGCGCGGACGGCCGGAACCCGGTCTCGGCCCGCGGCGAGAAGTCGTTGTACGAGGCCGCGCGCGACGTGCCCGCGCGCCCCGGTCACCAGAATCGTCATGCCACCAGGTTGGCCGCGCGGCCGGGACGGCGGGTAGGCCCCCGTGGGCCTGGGACTCGTGATACCAGGCCATGATGGAAGACGATGAAAAAGGACGAGCTGGGCAGTTTTCTGCGGAGCAGGCGCGAGCGGGTCAGGCCGGAAGAGGCGGGGCTGGCGCCCGGCCGCCGGCGCCAGACGCCGGGCCTGCGCCGCGAGGAGGTCGCGCTGCTGGCCGGGATCTCGGTCGACTACTACATCCGGCTGGAGCAGGGCCGCGGGCCGCAGCCGTCCGCGCAGGTGCTCGCCGCGCTGAGCCGCACGCTGCGGCTGACCGGCGACGAGCACGACTATCTGCTGCGGATGGGCGGCCAGGCCGCGGTCCGGACCGGATGCGCGCCGGAGGTTCCCGAGTACGCGCGGCGCCTGCTGGATCGCTTCGAGGAGTTCCCCGCCGTGATCGTCAACGTCTGCTGGGACCTGCTCGCCTGGAACCGGATGCTGGTCGCGCTCATCGGCGACCCGGCGGCCAGACCGCCCCGCCGTCGCAACACGCTGCGCTGGCTGTTCGGCGGCGCTCCCGCCCTGCTGAGTGACCACGCCGACCACGCCCGCCAGGCCGTCGCCGATCTGCGGGCCAGCGGCCGCTACCCGGACGATCCAGACGTACGGGAGATCGTGGACGAGCTGACGGCGGCCAGCCCGCTGTTCGCCGAGCTGTGGGCGGCGCAGGACATCGAAGTGCAGCGGACCGTGACGAAGCGAGCCATGCACCCGGTGGTGGGCGTGATGGAGCTGGATTGCGACGTCCTGCCCCTGCCCGGCGGGGAACATCGCATCGTCCTCTACACCGCCGCCCCGGGCTCGCCATCACACCGCGGGCTCCAGCGCCTGCGGGCACTCACCGAAAGCAGCTCGATGAGCCCGCTCCCGGAGGGACGGGAGCGGGCTCGGGTGCCGTGAGGCAGGTCAGCGGATCTGGCTCGGTTGCGGCCACTCCGTGCCGGCGGCGAAGTGGTCGTGCCACTTGATCGGCGTCGGCTGGAACCGGCCGGTCTCCGAGGTGGCCACGAACACGTCCGCGGCGTCGCCCCGCGTGAAGGCGATCACGTCGGCCTTGCCGTCGGCGTTGACGTCGCCGACGCCCGGGACCTGGTCGCCGCCCGCGAAGTTGTCGTGCCACTTCCAGGCGTTCTCCACGAACCTCCCGCCGTCGGACAGCGACACGAAGACGTCGGCCGCCGCGCCGCCGGTGAAGGTCGCGATGTCGTCGCGCCCGTCGCCGTCGAAGTCGCCGACGGCGGGCGTCTCGGAGCCGACGGCGAAGTTGCCGTGCCAGCGCCACCCGTCGTGCCGGAAGACGCTGCCGCTGGACAGCGCCACGAACACGTCGGCGGACGTGCCCCGGGTGAAGGCCGCGACGTCGTCCCGGCCGTCGCCGTCGAAGTCGCCCACGGCCGGGAGCTCGTCGCCGATCACGAAGCGGTCGTGCCACTTGCGCGACGCCCCGAACCCGGACCCGGTCGACAGGGCCACCCAGACGTCACCCGAGTCGCCCCGGGTGAAGGTCGCGATGTCGTCGCGCCCGTCGCCGTCGAAGTCGCCCACGGCGGGGATCTCCGTGCCGGCGGCGAAGTAGTCGTGCCACTTCCAGCCGTTCTGCACGAGTTTCGTACCGTCCGACAGCGACACGAAGACGTCGGCGGCGCTCCCCCGGGTGAACGTCACCGCGTCGTCGCGGCCGTCGCCGTCGAAGTCACCCGTCAGGGCGATCTCCTGGCCGACGGCGAACGAGTCATGCCACTTCCACCCGTCCTGCACGAACCTCGTCCCGTCGGAGAGCGAGGCGTACACGTCGCCGGTGCTCCCCCGGGTGAAGGTCAGCACGTCGTCCCGCCCGTCCTTGTCGAGGTCGGTGCGGGTGGGCGTGCCGGTGCGGCCGGAGACGACCGGCCCGGCGGCGGCCGTACGGCCTGACAGGTCCACCGCCTCCACCCGGTAGTACCAGGTCGCGCCGGCGGCCAGCGGGCCGTGGGTGAAGCCGGGCGCGCGGGTGGTGCCGAGCAGCGTGTTCTGCGCGGACGGCGAGGTGGAGCCGTACACGCGGTATTCGCGGATGCCGAGGTCGTCGTCCGGCTCGCGCCACGTGAGGTGCAGCGCGTGCCTGTCGCCGCCGACCAGGGACGGCCCCTCGCTCGCCGTGGGCGCCCGGTCGTCGGCGTGCTGCGCCGGGACGAGGCTGTCGGCGGCGTACCGGGCAGCGCTCCACGGAGGCGCGCCGGCCGTGGGCCGCAGCTCGACCCTGATGGAGGACTTGCCCGCGGTCGCGCTCACCGGCAGCGCGAACGTGTCCGCCAGCCAGCGCTGGGTGCCGTTGCCGAGCGGCTGCCGCCACTCGCCGACGTCCACCCCGTCCACCAGGACCCGGGCCGCCTGGCCGGCGGCAGCCTGGTCGGAGGTGCGCCGCAGCAGCACGCCCGCGTTGCCGCCGTCCACGCCGAGCTGGAACGACACGGGGCTCGACGTGGATCGCGTCACCCCGCGCACGGTCTGGTGGTCCTCGTCCCCCTCGTACACCGAGGCGAGCGTGGCCTGGGTGGCGGCGCCGCTCTCCCGGTAGTCGTGCGCGGCCCTGCCGGCCGCGTCGCCGACGTCGAGGACGCTCGTGCGGTGCGTGCCGAAGGTGGGCTGCGCGTAGAGGAACGCGGTGGAGCCGTACGTGGCGGGCTTGTCGTTCTGCGGGCCGTGCTCGATGCCGAACCTGAGCGCGGAGGAGAACTCCACGCCGTCGGAGAGCATGAGCCGGTACGCGGCGTCGCATTCGTACGGGCAGCCGCCGCCGGCCTTCTCGTGCGCCGGGTTGCCGGCCAGCGGATCGTTGAACTCACCGCGGTTGAAGTACCAGCCGGACTCGTAGAAGTCCTCGGTCCCGGTGCCGTGGAGCTGCGGCGTCAGCGCGCCGTCCACGTATGCGCGCTCGTCGCCCTCCAGGTACTCCCGCGTGAGACCTTCGGAGATGAGCCCGTTCATGGTGTGCGAGACGCCGACGAACTTGCCCCGTCCCGCGCGGTCGGAGAACAGCCAGTCGGAGTCACGGACGACCGAGCCGCGCCGCGACTCGGTGGCGAAGTAGCCGGCCTGGCCGCCGGGCGCGAGCGCGTCCGCCCAGGAGGCGTCGGCCGCGGAGGTGACCTGCACCTCCAGGTCGTCCAGCGTGCGCCCGGCGCCGTTGACCAGGCTGACCCTGGCCTCGGACCGGTACGGCATCGGCCACCACGTGGTGTACCAGCCGCCGCCCGCGGTGTCCACGGCGAACAGCAGCGACTTGACCGGGTACTCGCCCAGTCCGGCGCCGAAGAACTCGCCGACCGGCGAGTCGACGGTGGTCCGGCCGTCGAAGTCGAGCCGCAGCCGCAGCCCGGCCAGGGTGTCGTCGGTGGCCAGCGCGTCCGGGACCCGCACCCGCAGCGCGGAGATCGCGCCGGAGCCGGTCACCCGGGCGAACTCGCGCTGCTGCCCCGCCGTCAGGCTCGCCTTCTGGGTGACGGTCTGCGCGCCGGTCCGGGCCGGCTTGGGGTCGCGGGTGCCGGACGCCTTCAGCAGGTTGACGACGTCGGAGGCGTTCTCGGCGGGGTCGAACCGCCGCACCCCTTCCGCGTCGGGGAAGTGCCGGTAGGTGACGTGGTAGAAGAGCGGGTTGTGCTGCGTGTACACCCGCATGGACTGGCGGTACGGCATCGGCACCTTGATGTAGACGCCGCCCGAGCTCTGGTCGGCGTTGGCCACCAGCGGGAAGACGAACGGCCCGCCGACCTGCCCGTTGACCAGGCTCTGCAGCGGCGCGCTGACGACCACTGCGCCGTCGAGCTCGATGGTGATCGTGCCGGTGGCCGACACGTCGCCGCCGTCCCTGGTGAACCAGATCGAGGAGATCTCGCCGGCGCCCGCGTCCTCGGCGATCACGCACTGACTTCCCGAGGTGCGCAGGCAGGAGTACACGCCGCCGAACCCGTCCTGGAAGTTGGCGCCGGCCCGGTCGAAGCTGGAGAACTGCCGGGTCTGGGTGCCGGGGCTCAGGTACGGGAGCCGGTCGAGGCGACGGAACACGTCCCAGCCGATCGGCCCCTTGTCGGCTCCCGCCGCCGCGACAGCGGGCTGCGCTGTCACGGCGACGGGGGCGGCCACGAGAAGCAGGCTCGTCGCCAGCGCGGCGAGCAGCTTTCGCATCATCCGCGTGCCTTTCACAGGGTGGTCTCGCCGTTGAGACCGAAGAAGTCGTGCCACTTGACCCCGGCGCCGAAGGCCGTGGTGCCGTTCGACAACCCCACGAACACGTCATTCGTGGCGCCCTTGGTGAAGGTGACGATGTCGTCCTTGCCGTCACCGTCGAAATCACCGGTGTAGGGGAACTCGCCGTTCGGAGCGAACCAGTCGTTCCACTTCACGCCCGGACCGAAGCCCTGACCGTTCGAAATCGCGACCCACACATCACCGAGGCCGTTGTTGGTGAACGTGACGATGTCGTCCTTGCCATCGCCGTTCACATCAGCGATCCGGGGCTGCTCACCGGCGAGCGCGAAATTGTCGTGCATCTTCACCGCGGCGTTGAAACCCGTCCCATTGGACGTCGCCACGTACACGTCATTCGTCGAACCCTGGGTGAAGACGATGATGTCGTCCTTGCCGTCCCCGTTGACATCACCCACCGCCGGGAACTCGCCGTTCAAGGCGAACCAGTCATGCCATTTGACGCCGGCGCCGAATCCGTGGTCGTTGGACAAGGCCACGTACACGTCGTTGGCCGTGCCACGGGTGAACGTGACGATGTCGTCCTTGCCGTCACCGTCGAAATCACCGACCGCCGGCACTTCACCGCTCGGCGCGAAGAAGTCGTGCCACTTGGTCGCCGCCCCGAAGCTGTTCCCGGTGGACTGCGCCACGTAGACATCGGCATTCGCCCCCTGGGTGAAGGTGACGATGTCGTCCTTGCCGTCGCCGGTGAAGTCGCCGGTCAGCGGGACCTCGCCGCTCAGCGCGAAGTAGTCGTGCCACTTGACCGACGTGCCGTCGAAGGCGTTGCCGGTCGACTTCGCCACATAAACGTCGGCGTTCGCGCCGTGCGTGAAGGTGACGATGTCGTCCTTGCCGTCACCGTCGAAGTCCGCCGGAGAACCGCCCAGGAGCGAGCCGCCACCACCGTTGACGAGGGACATGTAGTAGTCCCAGTTCCAGTTCGGGCCGGGGTCGGTGTGGTCGTTGCCGGGGAGCTCGTTGTGGCCGACGATGTTCGCGCGGGTGCGCGGGATGCCCCACTTGTCGGCCAGGTAGCGGGTCAGGGCGGCCGACGAGCGGTACATCGCGTCGGTGAACCACGACGGGTTGTCCACGAAGCCCTCGTGCTCGATGCCCAGGGCCTCGGCGTTCGAGGACCGTGCGTGGTAGGCGGTGTCGGTGTCGCGGACCATCTGCGTGACGTCGCCGTCGGACGAGCGGATCACGTAGTGGGCGCTGACCTGCGCGGACGGGTTCTGGAACCAGCTGATCGTGCCGGCGTAGGAGCCCTGCGTGACGTGGATGACGATCTTGCGGATGGGGCTGGAGCGGCCGGGCGAGTAGTTGTTGCCGTTGCCGGGGACCCAGTGCGCCGGCGGGTAGTCGGTGCTCAGGATGCCGGCCTGGGGCTCACCGGTGGTGGCCGCCAGGGACCTGACCTTCTCGTACGTGCCGCGCTCCGGCCGCACCTTGCGCGGCTGGACGACGACCTCGGCCTTGATGCCCTGGGCGAGCAGGCCGTAGACGGTGTCGGCGTACAGGCGGGCCACCTGGTCGTCGGCGGCGCCGCCGTAGCGGGCGACGACCGGGTACCAGGCGTTGACGTCCTTGCGCTTCGACGCGCCGAGCCCCGCCTGGTCGGCGAGGGCGCGCAGGACCGCCGCGCCGCCGCGGATGTTGGCCGTGGTGTCGCTCTTCAGGTCGGCCTCGGACTCGCCGGTGAGCTTGGCGGCCTGTTCGAGGGTCTTGTGCTGCGGATTGCTCACCAGGTGCATGACGCCGTAGCCGTTGTCGCTGCTGGGTGCGCCGTTGTGGCCGTCGAGATGCGTCTCACCGTAACCGACCGCCACGAGCAGGTCCTTGGGGACCTGGTATTCCGCTGTCGCGTCGGCGAACGCCTTGTCCAGCCCGTCCGGCTGGGCGGCGACGGCGGGCCTGGCGGTGAGCAGCAGCCCGCCGACGGCCGCGCATAAGGCGGCCTTACGCACATGCTTCCACTGCATTGTTCCGGCTCCTTCTAGAGGGTGGTTTCGCCGTTGAGACCGAAGAAGTCGTGCCACTTGACCCCGGCGCCGAAGGCCGTGGTGCCGTTCGACAACCCCACGAACACGTCATTCGTGGCGCCCTTGGTAAAGGTGACGATGTCGTCCCTGCCGTCACCGTCGAAATCACCGGTGTAGGGGAACTCGCCGTTCGGAGCGAACCAGTCGTTCCACTTCACGCCCGGACCGAAGCCCTGACCGTTCGAAATCGCGACCCACACATCACCGAGGTTGTTGTTGGTGAACGTGACGATGTCGTCCTTGCCGTCACCGTTGACGTCCGCGATCCGGGGCTGCTCACCCGCCAGCGCGAAATTGTCGTGCATCTTCACCGCGGCGTTGAAACCCGTCCCATTGGACGTAGCCACATACACGTCATTCGTCGAACCCTGGGTGAAGACGATGATGTCGTCCTTGCCGTCCCCGTTGACATCACCCACCGCCGGGAACTCGCCGTTCAGGCCGAAGAAGTCATGCCATTTCTGGCCGGCGCCGAACCCGTTCCCGCTGGACAGGGCCACGAAGACGTCCTGGGTCGTCCCGCGGGCGAAGGTCGCGATGTCGTCCTTGCCGTCGCCGTCGAAGTCGCCGACCGCCGCGATCTCGCCGCCGGGCGCGAAGAAGTCATGCCATTTCGCGGCGGGACCGAAGCCCGTGCCGGTGGACGGCGCCACGTACACGTCGCCGCTGGAGCCGTGCGTGAACGTGACGACGTCGTCCTTGCCGTCACCGGTGAAGTCGCCGGTGTAGGTGGTCTCGCCGCCCAGCCCGAAGAAGTCGTGCCACTTCACCGACGTCCCGTTGAAAGCGGTGCCGCTCGAGGTGGAGACGTACACGTCGGCCGAGGCGTTCTTGGCGAACGTGATGATGTCGTCCTTGCCGTCGCCGTCGAAGTCGGCCGGTGAGCCCGCCTGCATGCCGTGCGTCCAGGCGGCCTCGTTCAGGAGCGAGCGGGCCTTGGCCTCGGACTGGTCGTAGCGGTCGGGGAAGGCGGAGCGCTGGACGCTCTGGGCGAGCTGCCCCGGGGTGTAGCCGGGGTTGGCCGCGTCGTTCCTGATGGCCCGGGTGAAGAAGGAGTTGGCGGCGAAGCTGACGTCGAGGATCTGCTCAGGGGTGCCCCATCCCTGGCTCGGGCGCTGCTGGAAGACGCCGAGGGAGTCCTTGTCGCCGCAGTTGAGGTTGTTCATGTGGGACTCGACCCAGCCGGCCTCGAACGCCGCGAGCATCACCTTGTCGTTGGCGTTGAGGCTGCGGCCGACCCGGTGGACGGCGGTCGTCACCCACTGGTCGTGGCCGGCGGGGACGGACGGGCAGGCGAGGAGGAGTTCGGCGTTGGAGCGGTGCTTGCCGGGGTCGGGGGCCGCCTGGGCGGGCATGGCCGAGGCGGCGGCGATCGCCAGCGCGCCCGCCGTGACGGATAACACGCGACCGATTCGGGACTTACGCATGATGTCTCCTGGATCAGAGGGTGGTTTCGCCGTCGAGGCCGAAGAAGTCATGCCATTTGACGCCGGTGCCGAAGGCGGAAGTGCCGTTCGACAACCCCACGAAGACGTCGTTCGTGGCGCCCTTGGTGAAGGTGACGATGTCGTCCTTCCCGTCGCCGTCGTAGTCGCCGACGTACGGGAACTCGCCCGCCGGGGCGAAGTCGTCGTGCCATTTCGTGGCGGCCTTGAATCCGGCGCCGTCCGACAGGGCCACGAAGACGTCGGCGGCGGGGTTGTTGGTGAAGGCGGCGATGTCGTCCCTGCCGTCGCCGTCGAAGTCGCCCACGCGGGGCTGGTCCGCGCCGGGCGCGAAACTGTCGGCCACCTTGGTCGCGGGGCCGAAGCCGTGGCCGGTGGACATGGCCACGTACACGTCCGCCGTGGAGCCCTGGGTGAAGACGATGATGTCGTCCTTGCCGTCCCCGTTGACGTCACCGACGGCCGGGAACTCGCCGTTCAGGCCGAAGAAGTCATGCCATTTCTGGCCCGCGCCGAACCCGTTCCCGCTGGACAGGGCCACGAAGACGTCCTGGGTCGTCCCGCGGGCGAAGGTCGCGATGTCGTCCTTGCCGTCACCGTCGAAATCGCCCACCGCCGGGACCTCACCGCTCGGGGCGAAGAAGTCGTGCCATTTCACGCCCGGTCCGAAGCCGTTGCCGGTGGACGGCGCCACGTACACGTCGCCGGTGGTCCCTTGGGTGAAGGTGATGATGTCGGCTTTCCCGTCGCCGGTGAAATCGCCGGTGTAGGGGATCTCCCCGCTCGGGGCGAAGAAGTCGTGCCACTTCGCGGACGCACCGAAGCCCGTGCCGGTCGAGGCGGCGGCCCACACGTCCGCGCTCGCCCCGTGGGTGAAGGCCACGATGTCGTCCTTGCCGTCACCGGTGAAATCCGCCGGCGAGCCGCCGAACATGGTCCCGCTGGTGCCCGTGTAGTACACCTCCAGTTCGGCGACGGAGGTGAAGGTGCGGGTGCCGCCGGGGGCGCCGATGACGCGCACGCCGTCGCCGTCCACCGGGTTGAAGCCCAGCTCGTACGTGCGGTTCGGGCCCGCCGAGTTGTCGTACGGGTAGTCGGGCGTGATGCGCAGCCCGGTGACGTTCACCCATTCGTGGTTCCTGCGGACCTGCACCCGCAGATCGCTCGCGAACCAGCCGCCGTCGCCGAACATCTGCCCGCTGGTGAAGGCGACCTTGTTCATCAGGTATTCGCGCGGCCAGGTGTAGCCCCACCAGCTCGCGCCCTTGCGCTCGTCGTTCCAGTCGTCCTCGCTCTGCGCCTTGTTGCCGTCGTTGTAGAAGCCGACGTTGCCGAAATGCGCCACCCGCTCGACGCCGGTCGTGCCCGGCTCGCGGGCCAGGTTCCTGGCGCCGTCGGGCACGTTGGCCGGGGTGGTGTCCACGTGCGGCTCCAGGCGCATCTTGCGCAGCGAGAACGTGTACGCCCAGTGCTGCCCGTCGGGGAAGCCGCCGCCGCACGGGCAGACGTTCGACTGCAGCCACATCGACTTGCCGTCGGCGCTGATGTACTTGGACGGGATCGTGGTGGCGTAACCGCCGTGCTTGGCCGTCGTCCACGGGTAGCCGCCGAAGTCCTTGCCGGAGAAGTGCTTCCACGGGCCCCACGGCGTCGGCGACTCGTAGAACTCGAAGGTGTACTCCGTCCAGGACGTGTAGAGGTAGCGGTTGAGCGGCTTGTTGTACACGACGCCGCCCTGGCTGAGCACGGTCAGGTTCTTGGCCCGGTTGGCGGTGTAGACGTCCTGGTAGATGCGCCGGTCGTCGTGCATGACCGCGACCCGCCGGCCGATGTCCGCGGACCAGGTGGGCGCGCCGGAGGCGGCGAAGCCGCTGACGAACTCCCAGGCCGACCGGTTCTGCACCTGGTCCTTGGGCACCCGGGCCAGCCACAGGTCCACCGGGTCGGGCACCCGGTTCGCGAAGGAGTCGCGCCAGTTGTGGTCGAGGCCGTAGGCGTAGACGTAACCGTCGGGGGCGTTGCCGTACGCCTTGCCGTAGTCCAGGAACATGATCGTGGTGAACACCCCGTTGCCGAACATCGGCCCCGACCTGTCCCACGTCCACGTCCTGCCGTGGTCGGTCGACTTCGCGATCGTCGCCGCCGGGGCGTCGTCGAAGTCGAACGCCAGGTCCTGCACGGCCAGGTAGAGCGTGCCGCCCACGCAGGCCATGCCGGTGGGCTTGCGCGTGTGGTTCGCCGTCCACACCTGGCCGACGTTGTCGCCGATCGGCAGCTGCGCGCCGGTCAGGTTGCCGGGCATGCCCGAGATGCGGGCCACGCCGATGTCGCTGTACACGCCCGCGAACCCGATGCCGTCACCGTAGGCGGTGTAGACGTTGTCGTCGTCGGACCAGCAGTTCGGCCACAGGTCGCCGTGGTTGCGGTTGTCGCCCGCGGCGGGCGCGCCGACCGTCGCGCCGGAGTCGATCTGCACGGTCGAGAAGAACGGGCTGGGCGGCGGCGAGGCGGCGGCCGTCGCCGCCGGGACGGCGGTGATGGTCATCGTGAGCAGCGTGGCCAGGCCCGCGCCCAAACATCGTCGAACGATCGAGAACATGACTTCTCCTGGCGGTGCGGGACTCCTGAGCGCATGGCAGTCAGGAGGCCGTGAAGTGGGGGTGAAGGGAGAAGAGATCTGAGCAATCGATTTCTCGATGAACGTACAATCGCGGCCTGACAGCCGTCAAGCCCTGATTTGTCAGGATTTCAGTTGAGCATTTGCCCAGGTAAACCGGCACATTTCAACATTTCAGGAAATGTGGAAGTATGATCACGATCGGAAAGCGATTCCTGAACCAGGACCTCGACCCCAACCTGCGGCGATGAGGGGCGCGGGGCTCCGCGATGGTAGAAACTTGGTGCGATGCCCACTATCTACGATGTCGCACGGGAGGCAGGCGTGTCCGCCACCACCGTTTCCCGCGTGCTCAACGGCGCCCAGACCGTCGACCCCGCCATGGTCGCCCGGGTGCTCACGGCGGTCCGCGAGCTCGGCTACCGCCCCAACGCGGTCGCGCGCAACCTGCGGCGCAGCCGTACGTCGCTCTGGGCCGTGATCATCTCCGACATCGGCAACCCGTTCTTCACCTCCATGGTGCGCGGCGTCGAGGACGTCGCGCAGCAGGAGGGCTACTCGGTCGTGCTGTGCAACAGCGACGAAGACCCCGCCAAGGAGGAGACCTACGTCGCGGCGGCGCTGAGCGAGCAGATGGCCGGCGTCATCATCTCCTCCTCGGGCAGCGTCAAGGCGGCCAAGACGCTCATCGACTCGCCCGTGCCCGTCGTCGCCGTCGACCGGGAGCTGCCCCGGGGCGCCGTGGACACGGTGGTGGTCGACAATGAGGGAGGCGCGCGCACGGCCACCGAGCACCTGCTCGCGGCCGGATACCGGCGGATCGCGTGCATCGCGGGGCCAGAGGGTGTGAGCACCGCCGACCTGCGCCTGCGCGGCTACACGACGGCGCTGCCCGGTGACCCTGTGATCGTCCGCGCGGACTTCCGCGAGCAGGGGGGTTACGACGCGATGGCAGCACTGCTGTCCTCTCCCGAGCCTCCCGACGCGGTCTTCGTGGCCAACAACCTCATGACGGTGGGCGCGCTGCGCTGCCTGACCGAGCGCGGGGTGGACGTGCCCGGGCAGGTCGGCCTGGTCGGCTTCGACGAGATCCCGTGGGCGGACCTGGTGCGCCCGTCGCCGTCGACGGTGACGCAGCCGACGTACGAGCTGGGCCGCATGGCCGCCCGCCTGCTGGTCGACCGCATCGCCACCCCGGCCGCCAAGCCCGCCACGATCGTCCTGCCCGCCGAGCTCCACGCCCGCCAGAGCAGCACCCCCCGTTAACGGGTCGCGAGCTCGTGGGCGATGTGGGCGGTGGAGTCGTACAGGTCCCGGTAGAGCCCGTACAACCGTGCGTAGTCCCCGGCGGCGGCCGGGTCGGGCGCCACGACGGACGCCACCGGGTTCCAGCCCGCGCACGAGACGCCGCAGGCCTGCGCCGCCAGCATGGCGTCGCCGAAGGCGGCGCCCACCGTGTGGGTGGACAGGACCTGCTCCTGCTGGAGCACGTCGGACACGATCCGCGTCCACAGCCCGCCCTTGGTGCCGCCGCCCACCGCGACCAGCCGCTTGGCCGACCCGCCCGCTGAACGCATGGCCTCCAGGTTGTGCAGCACGCCGAAGGCGGTCGCCTCCAGCGCGGCCCGGTACAGGTGCCCGCGCCCGTGCCGCAGCGTCAGGCCGATGAGGGTGCCGCGCGCGTCCGGATCGAAGAGAGGCGTGCGTTCTCCCGCGAAATAGGGGAGCATGAGCAGCCCCTCCGCCCCGCGCCCCACCGCCGCGGCCTCGGCCGTGAGCGACTCGAACGAGGCGCCGGTCAGGTCGCGCAGCCATCCGGTGACCGCGCCCGACGTGGCCATCCCCGCCGCCAGGTTGTACGTCCCCGGCGAGACCCCCACGGTCCCCCACAACCGCGGCGAGACGGCCCGCGAGGCCAGCACCTCGACCAGGAACATCGTCGTCCCGTACATGAGCATGACGTCGCCCGGCGAGGTCGCCCCCACGCTCAGCGCCTCGGCCCACGCGTCGATGGTCCCGGCCACCACCGGGATCCCCTTCGGGAGCCCGGTGGTGGCGGCGGCCGCCTCCGTCACGGTGCCGACGACGTCGCCGCTCCACGCCAGCGCGGGCAGCTCCAGCTCGGGGAAGAGCTCCCAGTCGTCGATCCACTCGTGGGTACGGGTGTCGTACAGGGGCGTGCACTGGCTGGCCGCGTGATGGTCGAGCACGTACGCGCCGGTCAGCCGGTACGCCAGCCACGAGTGCGCCATGAAGATCCGCCGCGTGCGCGCCCACACCTCGGGCTCGTGGGTGCGCAGCCACTCCAGCTTCGGCCCCACCGCCTGGGAGGTCAGCGGCGACCCGCACCGCTCCAGGATCGCGCAGGCGCCGTACCGGGAGGTCTGCGCCGCGATCTCGGCGGTGGCCCGGGTGTCCACCCCGTACAGGATCGCGGGCCGCAGCGGCGTGCCGTCCTGCGCGCAGGGCAGCACGCACGGCCCGATCCCGCTCAGCCCGACGGCGGCGACGTCCGGGCGGCCCAGCTCCGCCACGATCGAGGTGAAGTCCGCCCACCAGACGTCCTGCGCCGAGTGCTCGAACCAGCCCGGCCGCGGCGAGGCGGTGCGGTGCTCGCGGACCGCCGTCGCCACGACCGTGCCGTCGGGCGCCACGAGCACCCCCTTGGAGCTGGAGGTGCCGATGTCGACTCCGAGGAACATCAGTTCTGCCCCGACAGGTCGAACTGCTTGTAGAGCTCGGCCGCGTTGTCCTTGGTGACCTGCGTCGTGCCGAGCACCTGCTTCTTCTCGACCTGCCCGCCGTGCAGGATCTTGTTGACGGTGTCGGCCGCCTCCTGCGCGCCCGTCGGGTAGACGAACGTGGCCGAGAGCTGGCCGAGCTGGACCGCGCGGATGCCGCCGTCGGGGATGGCCAGGCCGTCGATGCCGATGAACTTGATCTTGTCGGCCTTGCCCGCCGCCTGGGCCGCCAGGTACGCGCCCAGCGCCATCGGGTCGTTGTGCCCGTACACGAGGTCGATCCGCTCGTGCTGGGCGAGCCACTGCTGCATGATCGGGGTGGCCTGCTCCTTCACCCACTTGCCCTCGCGGTCGGCGATGATCTTGATCTTGGGGTTGGCCGCGACGGCCTCGCGGAAGCCCTTGTCGCGGTCGATCTGCGGCTGGTTGGACATGATGCCGCGCAGCTCGACGATGTTGCCGCCGTCCGGCAGCAGCCTGACCGCCTCCTCCCCCGCCTTCCTGCCGATGAGCACGTTGTCGCCGCCGATGAAGGCGGTGTAGCAGTCGGTGTTCACCGTGCGGTCGAGGACGATCACGGGGATCTTGGCGTCGCACGCCTGCTGCACGGCCGCCGTCAGCGGCGCGGGCTCGGTGGGCGAGACGATGAGCGCGTCGACCTTCTGGGTGATGAAGTTCTGGACCTGGGAGACCTGCGTGGCGCTCGACTGCTTGGCGTCGGCGATCGGCAGCAACTCGATGTCCGGATATTTCTTCAAAAAGTGCTGCAACTGCAGGTTGAGCTGGGCCCGGTACGGCTCGGCGTTGTTCGACTGCGAATAGCCGACGACGAACTTCTTCTTCTCGCCTGACGAGGCCGACGGCGCGGGCGCCTTGGACGCGCACGCGGCGGCCAGGAGCGCGCACAACGCGATGGTGATGGTCTTCTTCATGATCGAGACCCTCCTCGGAAGATCTTGAAGAGATCGGGACGCTGCAGGACGACCGCCACGACGACGATCAGTCCCTTGATGACGAGCTGCCAGTTGTCGCTGACCGCGTTGAGGCCGAGCACGTTGTCCAGGAGCGTCAGGATGAGCGCCCCCACGAACGTGCCGGCGATGGTGCCCTTGCCGCCCGCCAGCGACGCCCCGCCGATGACGGCGGCGGCGATGGCGTCCAGCTCGAACGACTGCCCGGCCTGGGGGTCGGCCGAGGCGCTGTAGGCGGCGTCGATCGGCCCGGCGAAGCCGGCGAGCATGCCGGACAGGGTGAAGACGGCGATCGTGACCGCCGTGACGTTGACGCCGGACAGCCGGGCCGCGGTGGGGTTGCCGCCGACGGCGTACACGTGCCGGCCGAACCGGGTCTTCGTCAGGATCAGGTGGAAGACGACGCAGACCACGATGAAGGCCAGCACCGGATAGTAGACGCGATCAAAGAGGTTGTGCCCGGGGGTGCCGAACAGCTGGAACGCCTCCGCCTGCGGCGTCAGCTTCCCGTCGGGCCCGGCGATCTGGGTGCCGACGCTGACGTTGTCGCTGACCTGCCGGTCGAGCCCGCGTACGACCGAGAGCATGGCCAGGGTCATGACGAACGACTGGATGCGCAGCCAGGCCGTGCCGGCGCCGTTCAGGAACCCGAAGAGGGCTCCCACCACCATGCAGATCGGCACGATCTGCCACGGTTCCAGCGAGAACTTGGCGAGCATCATCGCGGCCGTCATCGACGCGATGCCCAGCAGCGAGCCCACGGACAGGTCGATGCCGCCGGTCAGGATCACCAGCGTGACGCCGACCGCCAGGATGCCGCGGGAGGCGAAGGCGCCGATGGCGTTGGTGAGGTTGGTCTCGTTCAGGAACATCTCGCCCTTGGTGGCGATCCCGACGGCGAGGATCAGCACCAGGCCGATGTACGCCTGCGCGGCCCCGAGGGCGGAGAGCGTGCGCCGCATCCGGCTCTCCCCCGGCGCCTGCACGGGCGGCGCGGTCTTCACGGTTGTCATAGGGTCACCTGCTGTCTTGCCATGGCGGCCTCGAGGATCGCCTCCTGCGTCGCCCGGCCTCTCGGGAACTCGGCGGTGATGCGGCCCTCGCAGAGCACGAGGATCCGGTCGCACATGGCGAGCAGCTCGGGCAGCTCGGAGGAGGCCACGAGCACGCCCTTGCCCTCGGCGGCCAGCGACGACATGAGCGCGTGGATCTCCGCCTTGGCGCCCACGTCGATGCCGCGCGTGGGCTCGTCCATGAGGATCAGCGAGGGCGCCGTGAGCAGCCACTTGGCCAGCACGACCTTCTGCTGGTTGCCGCCCGAGAGGTTGCCGACGGTGAAGCGCAGTCCGGGCGTCTTGACCCGCAGCGCGCGCACCTGCTGCTCGACGGCCGCGCCCTCGCGCCGCCGGTCCACGGTCCAGAACCGCAGGTACCGCCTGAGCGATGACAGGCTCGCGTTGAAGGCCACGCTGTTGCCCAGCACGAGGCTCTGCGCCTTGCGGTCCTCGGCGACCAGCGCGACACCCCGCTCGATCGCCTGCTTGGGGCTCCTGGGACGGTACGGCGCGCCGTGCAGGCTGATCGACCCCTCCGACGGCCGGTGCACGCCGAAGATCGATTCGAGCAGTTCGCTGCGCCCGGCGCCCATGAGCCCGGCCACGCCGACGATCTCCCCGGTACGCACCGTCAGCGAGATGTCCCGCAGCGCCGTACGCCCGGTGTCCCGGTCCCCCGGCACGCGGAGCCCCTCGACGCGCAGCAACTCCTCACCTTCGGTGGCGCCGTCCGCGCGCGGGAACATCTCGCCCAGGGGGCGGCCGACCATCATCTGGATGAGCTCGTCCCGGTTGATGCCGGTGCGCTCGCCGATGTACTGGCCGTCGCGCAGCACGACGACCCGGTCGGCGATCTCCTCCAGCTCCTCCAGCCGGTGCGAGATGTAGACGACGGCCACGCCGCGCCCGGTCAGGTCGCGGATGACCTCGTACAGCCGCTGCACCTCCGCGTCGGCCAGGGCCGAGGTGGGCTCGTCCATGACCAGGACGCGGACGTTCTGCGACAGGGCCTTGGCCACCTCGATGAGCTGACGTTCGGCGATCTTGCACTGTTTGACGAGCGTGCGCGGCGACAGGTCGAGCCCGAGGCCGCGCAGCAGCTCGGCGGTGCGCGCCTCGGTGACCTTGCGGTCGAGGAGCGCGCGTTCCTGGCCGAGGAAGATGTTGTCCGCGACGGACAGCTCGGGCACCAGGTTGAGCTCCTGGTGGATCATGGCGATCCCGTGCCGCCGCGCGTCCTTGGGCGAGTGGATGTGCGCCACCTCGCCGCCGATCTCGATCTGGCCCTCGTAGTCCTTGAACACCCCGGCCAGGATGTTCATCAGCGTGGACTTGCCGGCGCCGTTCTCCCCGAGCAGGGCCACCACCTCGCCCTCCGCCACGGTGAGCGACACCCCGTCGAGGGCCCGCACGCCGGGGAAGGACCTGCCGATGGCCCGCATCGCCAGGACGGTGGTCACCGGAGGCTCCACGCCGTGTAGGAGGCCGCCGACCAGGGGGTCTTCGGGGTCAGCTGGACGGTGATCTCCCGCTGCCCGCGCGTGACGCCCGCCGGGATCTGGTAGACGTCCTCCAGCCACCTGCGGGTCCGGTTGCCCAGCGGCTGCACCCAGTCGGCCAGCCGCCGCCCGTTGACGGTGACCTCGGCGTGCTGCCCGGCGACGCTCTGGTCACTCGTACGGCGCAGCTCGACGCCCTGGTTGTTCCGGTCGATCGTGAGCCGGAACGTGACCGGGGCCTGCGCGACCCGCTGGGTGGTCTTGAGCGTGACGGGGTTCCTGAAGTCGCCCTCGAACGCGGACTCCAGGGTGGTGACCTCACCCTGCCCGGTGTAGCCGTGCTGCCGCTCGCTCGCCGGGTCGCCGACCGTCAGCGAGTCCGTCTGTGCCGTCGCGGCGCGGTCGGAGCCGTACCAGTAGGCGGTGGAGGAGTAGACGCCTTCGACGTCGTTCGTCCAGCCGTGCTCGATGTCGAACGTCAGCGAGCCCGCGAACGGCACGGCGTCGCCGATCATCAGCCGGTACGCACCGGTGCAGTCGTTCTCCGCCGGGCAGCCGGTCGCCGGGGCCAGGTGGGCGGTGTTGCCGTGGAACGGGGTGCTGAAGGTCTCGCGGTTGAAGTACCAGCCCGCCTGGTAGAAGTCCTCGGTGCCGGTGCCGTGGATCTGCGGGGTGCGCGAGCCGTCCACATAGACGCGCTCGTCTCCCTCCAGGTAGTTGCGGTTGGTCGGGCCGCGCATGGTGTGGCTGATCCCGACGAACTTGCCCTGCGCGCCGGAGACCCGCAGGAAGGGCCAGCTCGTGCCGGGGGTGGTGCCGCCGGCGCGGGACTGCGTCCTGAAATAACCGACATTTCCTGATACGGGGCGTTTTGCTGACATGACCGTCGCCTGGCCCTCGATCGTGCGGCCGGAGTCGTTGAACAGCTCGACCGTCGCTCCCGTCCGGTACGGCATCGGCCACCACGCGCTGAGCGTGCCGGTCGCGGCGTCGACCGCGTACATGAGCGACTTGACGGGCAGCATCGCGTGCCCGCTGCCGAAGAACTCGCCGGCCGGCGAGTCGACCGTGCGCCGGCCGTCGAACGTGATCCGCAGCCGCAGCCCCTGCAGGATCTCCTGCGCCGTCCTGATCTTCGCCAGCTGGGGCGGGTCCATCGGGAAGGCGAAGGTCCGCTCGCCCTGCCAGGTCTGCGCGACGATCGTGTAGCGGTGCGCGGCCTCATCGGCCGCGTCGCCCACGTCCACGGTGTCGGTACGCTTGCCGGCGCTGTCCGCCCAGTACGTGAACTCGTTGTAGTCGAGGTCCGACGACGCGAACACGTTCTTGACCGTGATCTGCGACTTGCCCTTGGTGGCACTGGCCGGCAGGTCCACGACCTCCTCGGCCCACATCCCGGCGGCGCCCAGCCTGCTCGGCGGCCACTGGGCCACCTCCTGGCCGTCCACCAGGACCTTGGCGACCTGCCTGCCGATGGCCGGGTCGATGCGCCTGGTCAGCCGCACGCCGTCGTTGGCGGGGTCGATCTTCACCGTGAACTCGCTGGAGCCGTTCCGGCCGAACGCCCGGCCCTCGTCGGCCTCGGCCTTGGGCAGCACCTGCTCGGCCTGGGGCAGCTTCAGCTTGATCGCCGACAGCAGGCCGGCGCCCTGGGTGCGCGCGACCCGTACCGACTGGCCGGGGGCGAGGCGGATCGCGGCGTCCTGGGAGCGCGCGCCCGGGATGGCGGGCTTGGGGTCGCCGCCCGCCTTGAGCCGGTCGATGACGTCCTGCGCCTTGTCGGCCGGGTCGAACGTGCTCACGCCCTCGGCGTCGGCGAACGTGCGGTAGCTGACGTGGTGGAAGAGCGGGTTGTGCTCGGTGGTGATGCGCATCGAGCGGGTGAACGGCATCGGCACCTCGACGTAGACGCCGCCGGAGCTCTGGTCGGCGTTGCCCACGAGGGGGTAGGCGAAGGGGGCGCCGAGCTTGCCGTTCACCAGGTCCTGGAGGCTCGTGTCCACCACCTTCCTGCCGTCGAGCTCGACCGTGATCCTGCCGGTCCTGCTGACGTCGCCGCCGTCCCTGGTGAACCAGATGGCCTGCACCTCGCCGGCGCCGGTGTGCTCGGCGATCACGCAGCCCTGGGGGCTGGTGCTCAGGCACGAGTACGTGCCCTCGAACCCGTCGTTGTTGTCGCCGGTGCGGTCGAAGCTGGAGAACTGCTTGGTCTGCACGCCGACGGGCAGCTCGGGCAGCCGGTCGAGCCTGCGGTAGACGTCCCAGCCAACGGGTCCCTTGGCGCTCGCCTGCGCCTGCGCCGGTGCGCTCAACCCGCCCAGGACGAGCGCGGCCGCGAGGAGGAGAGGACTAAGCCGCATCGCCGAACCCCTCGAACTCGACACCCAGCTGCTTGCAGACCGCTTCCAGCTCGGCGATGTAGTCGCCGGGGACCGCGTGGATGTGGTTGGAGCCGAACCGCCCGAGGAACTCGGTGGCCGGCACGTGCAGCCTGGTGAACGCGTGCGGCCACTCGAACGTGGACTGCCGGGCCATCGCCTCGTTGGTGGCGTCGTCGTACAGCTCGAAGTCGCCGCGCATCACGTGCATGCGGTACCGGCCGTCCCTGCGGGTGAGGCGGGCGAACGTGGCGGCGCCGGGCGCGGCGAGGTGGTGCACGCTCGCGCCACCCGCCGGGAAGAAGAACACCTCGGGGTAGAAGTGCGTCCTGGCGAGGTTCTCCTCGGGGTCGTCGGACCTGGCCGCGTACCAGGTGGCGTGCTGGCCGGAGTTGCACAGGTCCCAGACGTCCTTGTCCGCGTGGTAGTGGCGGACGTCGGCGAAGAGCACCGGGTCGCCGCTCAGCAGCTTCAGGATCTGCATCGTCAGCGCGCCGTCCATGTCGGCCTCGGTGGCGCAGACGTGGGTGTCCTTCGGGCCCTCCCAGTCGTACGGGTCGTTGAGGAAGGCCTCGGCGAGGTCCATCGTGCAGAAGTGGGTGGTCAGCTCGGGCTGGCCCTTGATGCCGGAGAAGTCCAGGTTCCACTCGTCGATGAGCTCGCGCATCGCGTAGTACGTGCGGATCTGGCGTTCGAGGAGGTCCGGCGTGAGCTGCTTGCCGTCGTAGTGCACGTTCCCCTTGGCCTCGAGCCACTGGCGGGCCTGGGTGACCCGCGCCTGGGAGGCGTTCTCACTCCGCCGGACGATCTCCCACTGGTCGATCTCCTCGACGTCCACGCCGAACGTACGCATCCACTGGTCGGTGTTGGCGACGGCGGTGTACATGCCCATCGGCCGGCCGCCGATCCGGCCGAACGTCGAGCCGCGCAGGCCCCGGACCGCCTGGGCGGCCCGCACCTCGGTCAGCACGCGCTCCCTGACGGCGGGGTCGTCGATGTCTCCCCAGGCGCGGGCGTGCACCCGGCCGATCTGGTCCAGGCCACCGCCGCCGGCGAGCATGCCGACCATGCCGGGCTGCGCGGGGTCGATGTTCGCCATGAGCAGCAGCGGTCCTGGGGTGGACTCGGCGGCCAGCATGGTGAAATGCGGGAAGGCCCAGACCGCGTAGTTGAAGATGGTCAGATCGGGCCGGCGATCGGCCAGCCACCGCGCCTGCGAGGTGGCCAGCTCGTTGGTCCACACGATCTCCGGCGCCACGATGACCTCGTGGCCCTCCTTGCGCAACGCCTCCGCGAGGGCGGTGGTGGCGTGGGTGATGTGCTCAACGAGATCGCGGGCGACGAAGTCCCGCCCGTCCGAGATGCTCAGCACTCCGATACGTGCCACGGGTTGTCATCCTCCATGCATACGAGAAATCGATTGCTCAGAAATCGATTTCCCTCAACCTAGATCCGACCTTTTAACCCGTCAATCCCGCTTCACATCACAGAATCACAACGGTGAACCGATTTCTCGAACCCCGATGCCGAGACCCCGCACCGGCCCTCCGTCGCACATGACCGGCAGCCGCCACACCTCGCCCCAGTGCCCCGTCCACCCAAGCCCGACCACCCAAGCCCGACCACCGCCAAGCCCGACCACCACCGAGCCCGACCACCAGCACACCGGGCACCCTCCAGGGCATGCCCGTGCCGCACCGCCCGACAGCCCTCCCGCCGCGCAGGCATCCGCTCCCAACGGAGCCCCGCACCTCGGCGCCTGAACCCTGTCGCGACGGCATCAGCACGACGGGCCGGAGGTCCGGGGGGGTCGCCGGCGGATTGCCGGGGAGGGCGGCGGTTCGCGGTGCTGAGCCGATGGGGGGCACGCCCACCGTGGCGACGGTTGCCGCCGGAGCGGGGTCGCAGGTCTCGGGGAGATATCGATTCCCGGATTCGGCAAGCTGTAGCAGGAACTTCTTGACGGTTGCCGCCCCGACGCCTACCTTTCTGGGAAATCGATTGCTCACCCCCCGAGCTTTCTGCAAGATCAGGAGGATGCGACATGTCGGCTTTCGAGAGGGTGACCCGCCGATCTCTGCTGCGTGGCGGCGCCGTCGTCTTAGGGTCGGCGATGGCGGCACCGCTGCTGTCCGCGTGCGGGGGCGGCGGGAAGACCGGCAACGCCAAAGAGCTGACGTTCTGGAACTTCTACGGCCCCAACCCGCAGGCCGACGCGCAGAGCAAGTGGTTCACCGACCTGGTGGCGGCGTGGAACGCCAGCAACGAGGTCAAGGTCAAGCTCCACTACCTGCCCGTCTCCGAGTACCTCGCCGGCACGGCGCTGCAGACCGCGTTCTCCGCCGGTCAGGGGCCGGACATCTTCCTGCTCAGCCCCGGCGACTTCCTCCGCTACCACAACGGCGGCGTACTGGCCGATCTCACGCCGCACCTCAAGCCCGACCAGATCGCCGACTTCGACGGCGGCGTGCTCGACACGCGCAAGGTGGACGGCAAGATCTACGGCCTGCCGATGGAACAAGAGCCGCTGGCCATGTACTACAGCGTCGACGCCTTCGAGAAGGCGAAGCTGGCCGAGGGCGACCTCCCCCAGACCTGGGACCAGCTGCTGGACGTGGCCGCCAAGCTGACCACCAAGGACCAGTTCGGCATCCTCTTCGAGACCATCCCCGGCTACTACCAGAACTTCACCTGGTACCCGTTCATGTGGATGGCCGGCGGCTCGGCCGTGCCGCAGAACGGCGGGGCCGGGTTCAACGTGCCCGGCGTACACCAGGCGCTGAAGCTCTGGCAGGACGCGGTCAACAACAAGGTCGCGCCGCGCAAGCCGCAGGGCGACGGCGCGGGCAACGCCCCGGCGAACCTCGCAAGCGGGTCCGTCGCCATGCAGCAGAGCGGCATCTGGTCGGTGTCGCAGCTGGAGCAGGAGAAGAAGGACTTCAAATACGGGGTGTTCCGGCTTCCCGTTCCTGAAGGCGGGACTTACACCACCGACATCGGCGGGTGGGCGTTCGTCGCCAACGCCAAGGGGGCGAACCCGGAGGCGGCGGCCAAGTTCATCGCCTGGGCGCTGGGCGCCACCGACGCGGCCGGCGTCGAGCGCGGCCGGCAGTGGAACACGGTCGTCAAGACGAACCTGCCGGCCCGCAAGTCCGTCCAGGAGGCGGCCAAGGCGGCGGGGGCGTTCGACAAGCCGGCGCTCAAGGTGTTCCTGGAGCAGGTGGTGCCGGGCGGCCGGGGTGAGCCCCGCTACACGCCCGAGGTGTACAAGGCCGTCTCGGACGCCATCCAGGCCACCCAGCTCGGCGGGGTGGACCCGGCCAAGGCGGCGGCGGACGCCGCCGCCAAGATCGACACCTTCCTGAAGGGCTACAAGGGTGCGGCCATGCTCTGACGCCCTCGCGGGCGCCACCCCACGGCCACAACTGTCCGGCCGCGCGATGGGCGGGCGGTCATGCTCTGACGCCTTCGCGGGCACGACCCCACGGCCACTACCGTCCGGCCGCGCGATGGGCGGGAGACCATGCTCTGGCACCTGCCCAGGCGCGACCCCACGACCACTATCGTCCGGCCGGGCGATGGGCGGGCGGTCATGTTCCAGCCGGGCCTCGGCGACGCGGCCGGAGGGTTGCGTCGCAGCGGTCCGGTTGGGGGCAGGTGCCCGCGTGCTCCCAGTGAAACCGCGCCGGAGACACCCGGCGGGCGACCCTCTGAGCGAAAGGCGGTAGTCGTGGCCACATTGGTCGATCCGGGTACGGCGGTCGCCGGCGAGGCCGTGCCCCGCGTGTGGTGGACCCGGCGCAGGAGGGAGGCCCTGGCCGCGTACGCGTTCGTCGCGCCCGACCTGCTCGGCCTGCTCGTCTTCGCCGGCCTCCCCATGGTGCTGGCCGTCGGCGTGTCGCTGTTCAGCGTGGACGGGTTCGGCGGCTACACGTACGTCGGCCTGGACAACTTCCGCCAGATGGCCGAGGACGCGCAGCTCTGGCAGAGCGTCAAGGTCACGCTGACGTACATGGTGACCTTCGTCCCCATCGGGTTCGTCGTCAGCCTCGGGCTCGCGCTGCTGGTCCGCGACCACTTCCCCGGCGTCGGCCTGGTGCGCACGATGTTCTTCCTGCCGCACGTCATCAGCCTCGTCGTGGTCGGCGTGGTGTGGCAGTTCCTGCTGGCCGACAAGCAGGGCGCGGTGCCCGCGCTGCTGCGGCCGGTGGGCCTGGGCGACGTGTCGTTCCTGGGCAACCCCGCGCTGGCGCTCGGGTCGCTGGTGGTGATCAGCATCTGGTTCCTCATGGGGTATCAGATGCTGATCCTGCTGGGCGGGCTCAAGGACATCCCCAAGGAGTACGAGGAGGCGGCGCGCGTCGACGGGGCCACCTCGTGGCAGCGCTTCCGCCACGTCATCTGGCCGCTGCTCCGGCCGACCAGCTTCTTCGTGCTGGTCAACTCGACCGTCGGCGCGGTGACCGGCCTGCAGGCCTTCGACCTCGTCTACGTGCTGACCAAGGGCGGTCCGGCCAACAGCACGTCCAGCGTGGTCTTCTACATCTACCAGCAGGCCTTCACCTTCAACAACTACGGCTACGCGGCGGCGCTGACCACGGTCGTGGTCGGGTTCCTGGTCGTGGCCACGGGGCTGATGTTCGGGCTCACGAAGGGAGGCAGGTTCGATGTCGGTTAGGCTGCGCGCCCTCGTCGGGTACGTGCTGGCGGCCGTCACGGTGGCGCCGCTGGTCTGGCTGCTGGTGACGGTGCTGAAGCCGGCGGACGAGCTGTTCGAGGTGGCGCTGCCCAGCCGCCTCACCCTGGACAACCTGCTCTACGTGCTGACCGAGGTGCCCATCGGCAGGTACATGCTCAACAGCCTCGTCGTCTCCGTGGCCGTCACGGTGGTCGCGCTCGTGCTGCACTCGATGGCCGCCTACGCGCTGGCCCGGCTGCGCTTCCCCGGGCGGCAGGTGATCTTCTCGATGATCGTCTCCACGCTGCTGGTGTCGCTGCCGGTGATCCTCGTGCCGCTGTTCCTGGTGGCCAGGCAGCTCGGACTGCTCGACACGTACGCGGGGCTGATCCTGCCGGCGATCTTCCACGCGTTCGGGATCTTCCTGCTCCGGCAGTACTACCTGACGATCCCGCGCGAGCTCGAAGAGGCGGCAGATCTCGACGGATGCGGATATTTCCGGCGCTGGTGGCAGGTGGTCGTGCCGCTCAGCCGGCCCGTGCTCGCCTCCCTCGCCGTGCTGTTCTTCCTGGCCAACTGGAACGCGTTCCTCTGGCCCTTGACCGCCACCCGCGACCCCGAGCTGCGCATGGTGCAGGTCGGCATCGCCACCCTCCAGGGCCAGTACGGCTCGGCCTGGAACTACGTCCTGGCCGCGACGGTGATCGCGGCCGTGCCCACCTTGATCGCGTTCGTGCTCGGCCAGCGCCGCCTGGTCGAGGCGATCAAGACCTCCGGATTGAAGTGAATGAGGATCATATGAGCTACGGAAACCACGGCAGCAGCCTGCGTGACCTGCCCCGCCTGCGGACCTCCAGGCGCAAGCGGGTCTCCAGCTACGACCGCACCGGCGGCAACGAGGACCGGCTGACCGTCGAGGCCGGCACCACCGTGACCCTGGCCGACATCGAGGGCCCCGGCTCGATCAACCACATCTGGTGCACGGTGGCGCTCCCCCTGAAGGACGTGCCGGACGCGGTGGACGTCGACTACCTGCGCAGGCTCGTGCTGAAGATCACCTGGGACGACCAGGAGCACCCCAGCGTGCTGGTGCCGCTCGGCGACTTCTTCGGCATGGGCCACGCCAAGACCGCGAATTTCGTCTCCGCGCCGCTGCAGATGAGCCCGCAGGACGGCAAGAGCTTCAACTCGTGGTTCCACATGCCGTTCGCGAGCCGCGCGAAGGTGGAGCTGATCAGCGAGCTGTCGGCCGAGCCGGTCTTCTTCTACTACTACGTCGACTACGAGCTGTTCGACTCGGCGGCCGAGGACCTCGGTTACTTCCACGCGCAGTGGCGGCGCGAGCGGCCCACCGACGGGGTCCCGCAGGGCACCCAGAGCAACCGCGAGTACCAGGTCGAGGGCATCAACGACACGGGCGACGGCAACTACGTCATCCTCGACGCCGAGGGGCGCGGCCACTACGTGGGCTGCGTGCTCAACATCCGCAACCTGCGCGAGACCAGCGACTGGAACTGGTACGGCGAGGGCGATGACATGATCTTCATCGACGGGGAGCCGTTCCCGCCCTCGCTGCACGGCACCGGCACCGAGGACTACTTCAACACCGCCTGGTGCCCGACGCAGACCTACCACGCGCCGTACCACGGCATCACCATGCCCGGCGGGGACAACTGGAGCGGCGAGATCTCCCTCTACCGCTTCCACGTCGAGGACCCGATCACGTTCACCGAGTCCATCAGGGTGACGATCGAGCACGGCCACGCCAACAAGCGCTCGGACGACTTCTCCTCGGTCGCGTACTGGTACCAGACGCTGCCGCACAAGCCGTTCGGGCTCGCGCCGGTGGCGGAGCGGTTGCCGTTCCCGCCTGCGTAATCGATTTCTCCTGCCCCTGTCTCCGAGATCGGACGAGGTTGATCAAGATCCAAGATGTCGCGCGGCACGCCGGGGTCTCCGCAGCGACGGTCTCCCGCGTGCTCAACGGCCGTTCCACGGTCAACCCGGAACTGGCGGGGCGGGTGCTCGCGGCCGTGCGGGAGCTCGGCTACCGGCCCAACGGGGTGGCGCGCAATCTCAGGCGCAGGCAGACGACGTTGTGGGCGGTGCTGGTCTCCGACGTCGGCAACCCGTTCTTCACCTCTCTGGTACGGGGGGTGGAGGACGGAGGCCGGCAGTTCGGGTACTCGGTGGTCCTGTGCAACACCGACGAGAACCGGGCCCGGGAGGCCGAGTACATCGCGGTGGCGCTGGCCGACAACATGGCCGGCGTGATCATCTCTCCGGCGGACGACTCGACGGACATCTCCGCCTTGGTCGCCGCCGGCACCGCCGTCGTCACCATCGACCGCGAACTGGCCGAGACCGAGGTCGACGCGGTGATGGTGGACAACGAGAAGGGCGCGGAGATGGCGACCGCGCACCTGCTGTCGTCCGGCTACCGGCGGATCGCGTGCATCACGGGCCCGCGGCGGATGTCCACCGCGATGCGGCGGCTGCGCGGCTACCATCGGGCGCTGCGCGCGGCCGGCGTGCCGGTGGATCGTGCCCTGGTGCGGCACGCGGACTTCCGTGAGGAGGGCGGCTACTCGGCCATGGCCGCGCTGCTGGACGAGGGGGTGGAGATGGACGCCGTGTTCGCGGCCAACAACCTCATGACGGTGGGGGCGGTGGAGTGCCTGACCGAGCGGGGGGTGCCGATCCCCGGGCAGGTGGGGGTGATCGGGTTCGACGACATCCCGTGGGCCCGGCTGTTCCGGCCCGGGTTGAGCACGGTCCGGCAGCCGACGTACGAGCTGGGGCGGGCGGCGGCGCAACTGCTGGCCAGCCGGATCGACAACCCGGCCCGGCCGGCGGCCCGAATGGTGCTGCAGACGGAGCTGCACCCCCGCGAAAGCTCCCGCCCCCGGCACGGCTGAGAGCTCAGGGCCGGCGGCCGCCGAGGGCTCGCGCGACCGTGAGGCTGTCCTCGTAGATGTGGTAGCGGGTGATGAGCCCGTCCTCGACCGTGAGGTGCAGCGCGAACGGCGAGGTGTACGCGACCCCGCTGGCGCGTACCGTCTGCGCGATCTCCCCGAGCACGACGGCGTGCGTCCCGTCGACCAGGATCCGCGCCACCGACGTGCCGTTCAGCTCGGGCACGTGGTGGGCCTCCAGCGACCGGAAATGGTCCGCCACGTCGGCCCGGCTGGACCGGGGCCGGATCCACGGCACCGCGGGATGCCCCTCGGCGGGCCAGTCGAGCTGCCAGTCGACCGGCTCGGCGAACAACTCCGCGGTGCGGGGATGATCGCCCTTGGCCATCCTGCGCAGCAGCTCCTCCACGACGTCACGGGTGTCAGCACTCACGCCGCAACCCTCTCGGCAAACGCCCGGGACGTCGATTACCTCCGAGATAAAGGGCCCGGCGGCCACCCGCCAGGCCGTCCGACCATCAGCGCCGGGCCCCCTCCGCCGAGAGGGCCGGCGCGGTGGTCTCGCCGATGCCCGACGACGCTCCGGTGACCAGGGCGACCTTTGCGTGCAACGGGTCGCTCACGTGCCTCCTCCGGCTATTTGCCGGTCGCGTTCCGGCCGATCCAGTCGCGGTAGCTGATCGTGCCGAGGACGGCGCCGTCCTCCGGAACCAGCGACCGCTCGCTCAGCTCGCTGCCGAAGTAGCGCGCGTGCGGGTCGGTGACCACCTCGCGCGGGTCGCCCCAGGCGGTCAGCGCCTGGCGGAAGAACTCGTCCATCCGGTACTCCTCGGGCCCGGCGATCTCGACCCTGCCGTTCAACGGCGCTCCGACCGCGGTCCGGCCGACCGCCTGGGCCACGTCGTCACCCGCGATCGGCTGGAACAGCACGGGTGCGATGTGCACCTTGCCGTCCGCCGTGGCCTCGTCGGCGATGCCGCGGGCGAACTCGAAGAACTGGGTCGAGTGCACGAGCGAGAACGGGATGCCCGACTTCTCGATCAGCTGCTCCTGAGCGATCTTCGCCGCGAAGTAGCCGTTGTCCGGCATCCGCTCCGTACCGACGATCGACACCGCGACGTGGTGACCCACGCCCGCCGCCGCCTCCGCCGCGAGCAGGTTGCCCGTGGAGGTCTCGAAGAAGTTCAGCACCGCGGCCCGCTCGAACGACGGCGAGTTCGACACGTCGACCACCACCTGCGCACCCGCCAGCGCCTCGGCCAGTCCTTCGCCGGTCAGGGTGTTGACGCCCGTGTTCGGCGCCGCCGCCACCGCCTCGTGCCCGTGCTCGCCCAGCTTCGCCACCAGCTTCGACCCGATCAGGCCCGTCCCGCCGATTACCACGATCTTCAACGCGATCCCTTTCGCTCCGCCGGGCCGCCTCGTCGCCACCCGGTCGCCAGCTAAGACCGGACAGCCTCCGGGCTTGTGACAGCCGCGGCGAAATTCTTCACAGCCGAGGAGCTCGCTACGGCGTGCCCCGGACGGGGGCCTGCCACATCGCGACGATCGCGTCGATCAGGCCGTCGGCCGTGTCGTCCCAGGTGGGCCGGAAGGTGGGCGCGTGTTCGGCCAGGGCCCGTTCCCGCTCGACGCACATCTGCACGATGAGGTGGCGGGCCATGGTGGTGCGTTCGCGGTGGAGGCCGGCGGGGCGGCCGGGCATGCACCGGGCCAGGCCGTCGCCGAAGAGCCGCAGCACCGGGGCGGCGGTCAGGGCTTCGTCCACCATGATCGCGTTGAACGCGGGGTCGGCCATGACCTGGGCGGTGAAGCGGGCGTACCAGGTGGGGCTGCCCAGGGTCTCCAGGTGTTCGGTGAGCGGGCGGACCAGGCAGGCGACCCAGTCGCGCAAGTCGGTGGAGCCGTCGATGCCGGCCATCATGCGTGCGCGGATGCGCTCGATCTGCTCGGCGTGCTTGCGGGCGATCGCGCGGATCAGGTCGGCCTTGGTGCCGAAGTGGTAGCTGACCGCGGCGTTGTTGCCCTGCCCGGCGGCCTCGCTGATCTGGCGGTTGCCGACGGCGTGCACGCCGCGCTCGGCGAACAGCCGCTCGGCCGCGGCCAGGAGCGCCTCCCGGGTCGCGCTGACCTGCTCGTCCCGTGTCATCTTGCTGATCATCGTCATTCACCGCACCGGGACTTTCGCGCAGCCCGCGACGGCCCAGTCCCACAGGCCGCCGCAGGTCCTCGGCCGTGCCGGCGAGGTGGGACGGAAGGACAGCCTATTCAAGCGACGGGCCGACGGTCGTCCCGTCGAGGGCCGCTCCGGCTTGACAGGCATCCGCCCCACGCTAGGGTTTAAATCAATCGGTTGATTTAAACCACCGGGCCGTCGCCAGTGCGGGGATCGGCCAGGCCCGCGAGTCGGCCCGTGAAGCTCGCTTGAAACGCGTTCCAGGAGGAAACAGTGACGACAATCCCGGAGTACGACATCGCCAGATCGGCGAAGTGCCCCCTGGACCCGGCGCCCGCGATGCGGGCGCGGCAGG
>NZ_JBSFTC010000134.1:0-29324 GCF_053590415.1 Nonomuraea sp. NPDC003201 | reverse complement strand
GCCCGCGTGGCCCCCCTGGCCGCCGAGGAGGCCCGCGACCTGCTGGAGCTGCGCCGCTCCCTCGACCCCCTCGCGGTCGCGCTGGCCGCCGAACGCCGTACCAAGGCCGACATCGCCGCCATGCGCGCCGCCCACGAGGGCCTCGAACCCCTGCCCGGCAACCCCGCCTACGAGCAGCTCGTCGCGCACCGCAGATTCCACGCCGCCCTCTACTCCGCCTCCCACAACGACCTGCTCATCCAGACCCTCGACAGTCTGTGGGACAAGGCCGACCGCTATCGCCGCCTCGCCCTGGAGGTCGAACGCGGCCAGGCCGCCCGCGACCGCAAGGCCGCCGAGCACGAGGCCCTGCTGGAGTACGTCATCGCGGGTGACGTGGAATCGGCCGCCGCCGTGATGCGCGAGCACATCGACACCAGCCTCGGCGCCCAGGCCGCCTGGCGGCTGCGCAAGCACCAGAACCCCGTGGGCCAGGACGAGGTAGATGCCTGACGCCTGGCATCGGCACGCGGTCCTGCTCGCCCACTCCACCGGCACCCAGGTGATCACCTTCGTGCTGCGGCCCACCATGTCGTACCGCGCGATCGAGCTCGACGTGCCCACGGCCTGGCTCGGCCTGCTCGGCGCCAGCTTCGCCATCGCGCCGCTGCTGCTGGCCCTGCCCGCCGGCCACGCCGCCGACCGGTACGGCGAGCGCCGCATGGCCGTGGCGGGCGCGCTCCTGCTCACCGCCTCCGCCATCGCGTTCACCGCGTTCGGCCACACCGTCCCCGGCCTGGTCGCGGCGGGGGTCCTGCTCGGCACCGGCCACCTGGGCAGCGTCATCGCCCAGCAGGCCCTGGTCGCCAACACCACCGAGCACGGCCGCCACGACACCGCCTTCGGCCACTACACCTTCGCCGCGTCCCTCGGCCAGGCCGCCGGCCCGCTCATGATCAGCCTGCTCGGCGGCGACGGCTCCATCCCCGACACCGGCCGCATCTTCGCCTGGTCCTGCGGCCTCGGCGTGCTCCTCCTCGCGCTCTCCGCGATGCTCCCGCGGAGCGGCGCGGCCGCCCGGACCCGGGCCGAGAGCGGGGACCTGCGCTCGCTGCTGCGCCTGCCCGGCCTCGCGCACGCCCTGGTGACCAGCTGCGTGGTGCTGTCCGCGGTCGACATCACGCTGGCGTACCTGCCCGCGCTCGGCACCGAGCACGGGCTGACCGCGAGCGCCGTGGGCCTGCTGCTGACCGTACGCGGCGTCGCCTCCATGGCCTCGCGCTTCTTCCTCGGCCACCTCGCCCGCCTGGCCGGCCGGCGCCGGCTGCTGGTCGGCAGCACCCTCGCGGCGGCGGTCGCCATGCTGCTCACGCCCGTGTCCATGCCGCTGTGGGCGCTGGCCGCGCTGCTGCTGGTCGCGGGGTTCGGGCTGGGGGTGGGGCAGCCGCTGACCATGTCGTGGCTGGCCGAGTCCGCCCCCGCCGGGATGCGCGGCCGGGCCATGTCCCTGCGCCTGGTCGGCAACCGTACCGGCCAGCTGATCATCCCCGGCGCGGCCGGGGTCGTGGCCGCCGGGCTCGGGGCCGGCGGCGTCCTCCTCGTCACCGCGCTCAGCCTCGGCTGGGCCGGCGTGGCCGCCCGGCGGCTTCCCGTCGATCCCTAGGAAGGTTCCACCATGACCGTTGTCACCGCAGACCTGTACGACGAGCGCGGCGACCAGCTCGACTCCTGCGACCTGCAGCTGCGCCAGTACGGCGGCCGGCGCGCCTTCAGCGGCCCCGTCGTCACCGTCCGGTGCCACGAGGACAACGTCCTGCTCAAGTCCGTCCTGTCCGAGCCCGGCGAGGGCCGGGTCCTGGTGGTGGACGGCGGGGGCTCCCTGCACACCGCCGTCATGGGCGACGTCATCGCCGGCATGGCGGTCGCCAACGGCTGGGCCGGTGTCGTCATCAACGGCGCGGTACGCGACGTCGCCGCCCTGCGCGAGCTCGACCTGGGCGTCAAGGCCCTCGGCTCCAACCCCCGCAAGAGCGCCAAGGTGGGCGGCGGCGAGCGCGACGTCCCCGTCACCTTCGGCGGCGCCACCTTCCGTCCCGGCGCCGAGCTGTTCAGCGACGACGACGGGATCCTCGTCACGCTCCGCTGATCGCTCGGCCGGCGGCCGCGTGAAACGGCGGTCGAACGGGCGGAGAGATCTTGCGCCGGCGAGCTTCCATGACCGAGCCTTTCCCTCATGACCTTGGACGCGGACACGGCGGCCGCCCTCGACGAATACTTCGCCCTCGGGTACCGCCGCAGGGGACGTCCGTGACGCACCGGTGCGTTCCTCCGGGCGTCCACAGCGGGCCATGGCGGTGCTCCGGCTGCGGCCAATTGTGGGAGCCGCTCCCGCCGCCACGCCCCGAGCGTGACCCTGAGGCCCCGAACCGCAGATCCGGCATAGCGGCCGGCACCTCGATGGGAGCGCTGTGCCTGGCGGCCATAGCGCTCTCGAAGCTCCTCACCGTCGCGTTGTGCGCGGTCGCCGTGCTGGGGCTCTTCTGGTCGTACCGGTGGGAGCGCCGCGGGTGAGGCCAGGTCAGGGGCCCTTGACGGGCAGGAGGGGGCCGGTGAGGAGCTCGTCGCGGTCGCAGGTCAGCTCGCCGTCGCGCACCCGCAGCCGGGCGGCCTGGACCGACGAGCGGCGGCCACCGCCCGGGTGGGTGAAGTAGAAGATCACCGCCTCCTCCTCCCCCGTCACCACGACGTCCGCGTGGTGGCCGAACCCGTCGTCGTCCGGGCGCGTGCCCGGCTGGTCGAGGATGAGGCCCCGCGGCTCCCAGACGTCGAGGTCGTCCGAGACCAGCACGCGCTGGCCGTGCCACTCGTCGACGATCATCCAGTGGCGGCCCCCGAGCGTGAACACGTTGGCCCCCTCGTGCGCGGAGATCGTCACGGCGGGTCCGCGGACCTGCCAGTGGTGCAGGTCGGAGCTGTCGGCGGCCCAGGTGTGCGAGCCGTCGGCCTCGTCCTTGTACCAGAGCCGGTGGCCGCCGCCGGGCAGCGCGGCCACGCAGGCGTCGATCACGTACGGGGAGGACAGGCCGAGGGTGGACCGGAACGTCCACCGTACGAGGTCGGTGCTGGTGTAGTGGCGGATGTGGCGCTCGTGCCCCGGCCACGCCTCGGGGACGCCGCGGATGACGCTGACGTACATGTGGTACGTCTCGCCGTCGTCGACGATCTCCGGCGCCCAGTACGTGTGCCGCCCCCATTCGGTGTCGAGACCCTCGATCGTCCCCCGGTAGAGCCAGGTCGCGCCGCCGTCCGCCGACGACGCGACGCCGAGGTCGGTGCCGTGCACCCAGCTCACGTCCCCCCGGTCAGGGGCGCTCGCGCGGCGGCTGGTGTAGACGAGCCACCAGGCGCGCTCGGCCCGGTTCCAGATCAGGGTGGGGTCGGTGGCGCCGTCGTGCATGGGGTCGCGGTAAAGCGGCCGGGAGCTCATCCGGTCCCTTCGACGTGCGGTAGATCGTCCGCAAACGATACCGGCACGCGAAAAGGGCACCCCTGGTCAGGGGCGCCCTTTGGGGGAAGGCGAGGTCAGTTCGCGGGGAGCTTCACCGAGACCGGCTGGACGACCGGGCTGGTGTCCTTCTCGGCCCAGGCGCCGGTGGAGTAGGCGACCGGGAAGTTCTTCTTGCCGACGCCGCCGCCCCACTTGGTCACGACGTAGTCGATCTTGATGTGGCCCGCGCCGGCGACGCCGTCCACGGCGAGGGTGTCGGGGTTGAACGTGCCGCCGGTCAGCTCGGCGAACGTCTTGGCGTCGAGGTCGAGCATCACACCGCTGTTGGAGGGGTTGCCGGGACCGCGGTCACCGACGAAGAACGGGAGCTTCTTGCCCTTGTAGATGACGTAACCCTCGGTCATGAGCGGCCAGCTCGGGCTGGCGGCCAGACCCTTCTGCATGGGCTTGCCGGCGGCGGGCAGACCGGTGTCGCCCGCGCGGCCGGAGGAGTCGTCCCAGAAGTAAGACGCGGTGGTCGAGCCCTGGAGCACGGCCGTCTGGGTGATCGTGCTGCCGGCCTCGGCGTCAGCGTGCGCCGCGGGCGAGCCGACGGCCATGGCGGTCAGCACGGAGGCGGTGAGCATGGCGATAGAGTGCAGGCGAGCAGGCATGGGTAGGCGCAGTCCTTTGTGAGGCGACAGGGCAATACGCTCTTCACTCACGTAGCCGGGCATGACGCCGTAAGAGCGGCACGTGGAGCGTGAATCCAACGAGGGAGTCCGGACGAGTGGTGCCTTCCACGTTGGTAAGGCCCAGGTCACTCGCCGGTAACGACTACCAAACTACCCATCGAAACGGACAAAGGCAAACATAACCCCATGAAACGGATATAGATCTACGTTCGGGGTAAAGGCTTGAGTCAAAAGCCCCGGCGGGCAGGGGACCGCCGGGGCATACGTCGGGATTACGAGCGGGCGCGCCGGATCACCGCCGCCCCCAGCGGGGCCAGCTCGACCGGACCCGACACCGCCTGCCCGGTGAGCAGGTCGGTCCCCTCCCCCTCGAACGGGACGGACGCGCCCAGCTCGCCGCTGTGGTTGAGCAGGAACACGTACTCGTGCTCCTCGTCCCCCCGCACGGCGCACTCCACGTGGGCGGGCGCCTGCGGGAACGGCGACCGGACACCCGCCGCCGCCACGGCCGCGAGCAGTTCGGCGTCGAAGGCCGACTGCTCCAGGAGGGTCGCGAAGTACACCACGCGCCCCGCGCCGAAGCGGTTCTCCACCACGGCGGCCCGGCCGGCCAGCAGCCCGTCACCGTAGGTGGCCAGGGCCGTGCCGGTCTCCAGGTGCAGGTCGTCGCGCCACCACGTCGAGGTCGCCCGCCGCCCGTCGGGGAACTCCACGGAGAAGACCTCGTGCGGCCGCGCCGGCCAGTACTCGTCCACCTTGGCCCCGATGAGCTGCCGGAACGCGCCCGGGTAGCCGTCGGGCCGCACCCGGTTGGACTCGTCGACCACGCCGGAGAAGAACGACATGACGACCGTCCCGCCGTTCTCGGCGAACTCGGTGATCCGCCGCACACCCTCGTCGCCGATCAGGTACGCGTTCGGCACCACCAGCACCTTGTACCCCTCCAGCGACGACGACGCGGACACGACGTCCACCGGGTGGTTGTTCGACCACAGCGGCGTGTAGTGCCGCATGACCGTGTCCGGGTAGCTGAGGTCCTGGCGCGGCAGCCCCGCGGTCTCCTCCAGCCCCCACCAGCCGTCCCAGTCGAACAGGATCGCGATCTCGGCCCGCGAGGTCGTCCCCGCCACGGGAGCGAGCAGCTTCATCTCCCGTCCCAGGTCCACGATCTCCCTGAACGTGCGCGAGTCCGGCCCGGAGTGCGGCAGCATCGCCGAGTGGAAGCGCTCCTGCCCGCCGCGACTGGCCCGCCACTGGAAGAACATCACCGAGTCCGCCGCCCGCGACACCGCCTGCAGCGAGCCGAGCCGCATCCGGCCGGGCTCCTTGACGATGTTGAGCTGCCACTGGCTGACCGCGCTGGCCGCCTGCTCCATGAGCAGCCACGGCTGACCGCCCTTGAGCGAGCGGAACAGGTCGTACTGGAAGGCCGCCGACACGTGCGAGTCGGCGTCGGCGGGGTTGGGGTAGATGTCGAGCGCGACCGCGTCCTCCTCGGGCGCCCACTTCCAGTAGTCGGCGTGCTTGAAGAAGCGCATGAAGTTCGTCAGGACCGGGATGTCGTCGCGGAAGGAGCGGACGATGTCCCGTTCGGCGATGTAGCACTCGAGGAGCGCGTCGGAGGTGAAGCGCTTGAAGTCGAGCCGGCGGGCGGGGTTCATCCAGGTGCGCGGGATGTGCGGCACCTCGACCTGGTCCCAGTCGGTGTAGTGCTGGCTCCAGAAGCGGGTGTACCACGCCTCGTTCAGGGTCTCCAGGTCGCCGTAGCGGCGCTGCAGCCAGCGGCGGAAGTTGACCGAGGCGGCCTCGTTGTACGCCGTGGGCCCGTACTCGTTGGAGATGTGCCACATCGCCAGCGCCGGGTGGAAGGAGTAGCGCTCGGCGAGCTTGGTGGTGATGTTCGCCGCGTACTCACGGTAGACGGGTGACGACGGGTCGTAGTGCAGCCGGTTGCCGAACCCGAACCGCTCGCCGTCGGCCATCACCGGGAACACCTCGGGGTGCAGGTGGGTGAGCCAGACGGGCGGGGCCGCCGTCGGGGTGGCCAGGTTGACGCTGATGCCGTTCTCGTGGAGGAGGTCCATGATCTCGTCCAGCCAGCCGAACTCGTACTTGCCCGGCTCCGGCTCCAGGGACGCCCACGCGAAGACGCCGAGGGAGACGATGTTGACGCCGGCCTCACGCATGAGCCGGACGTCCTCCCGCCAGACGGCGGGGTCCCATTGCTCCGGGTTGTAGTCGCCGCCGTAGGCGAAGCCCCCGATGCGGTTCCTGAAAGCATCCAAGCGAGACATTTCACTGCTCCTGTAGGGATGGGAGGACGCTCGACGTGATCCCGGCGGCCGCGCGGGCCGCGCCGTCGGCGAAGGTGACCGCGTGCCGGAAAGCCGACTCCACCGGGCGTACGACGTCGAAGAGCGGCCCCTCCACGCAGCCGCGCCCGCGCTCGACGACCCGGTTCATACACCCCTCGCCAGTCGGAAAGTTTCTGGCACACTTTCCGAAAGATTACCGTGACATTGCCGAAGGGTTACGGTAGGCTCGGGCCCGCAGCGATGTCAACAGCGCCGATCGGGTAGCAGTCTGATCCAGGTCAGCGGGCAACCTGTGGGTTTGAGGTTTTTCCGAAAGTTGCAACTCGGAGGTCCTGTGGCTCGAGCAACGCTGGCGGACGTCGCCGCCGCTGCCGGAGTGTCCGTGCCGACGGTCTCCAAGGTCCTGAGCGGGAAGAAGCACGTCTCCACCGCCACCAGGGACAAGGTCCTCGAAGCGGTCAGGGCCTTCGGATACGAGGCCCCGCGCCCGCCGAGCACTCCCCGGGCCGGTCTCGTCGACCTGCTCATAGACGGGCTCGGCTCCCCGTGGGCCCAGGTGCTCATCAGGGGCGCGGAGCAGGCGGCCGCGCGGTGGGGCTTCTCGCTCGTGGTGACCTCGTCCATGCGGGCCGACTTCGACCTGCGACGCTGGATCGGGATCGTGCGCAAGCGCAGCACCGACGGCATCGTGCTGGTGCTGTCGCGGGCCAACCAGGAGGAGATCTCGGCCATCGAGGAGCTCCTGCACGTGCCCCTGGTGCTGCTCGACCCGGTGGGCAAGCGCGATCCGCGCGTCTCCACCGTCGGCGCCACCAACTGGTCGGGCGGCGTCATGGCCACGACCCACCTGCTGGAGCTGGGGCACACCAGGATCGGCTTCATCGGCGGGCCACTCGACACGCAGTGCACGCTCGACCGGTACGAGGGTTACCTGGCGGCGCACCGTACGTTCGGGATCGACCCCGACCCCGGGCTGACCCGTTACGGCGACTTCCAGATCTCCGGCGGCAGGGAGTTCGGGGCCGAGCTCCTCGACCGCCCCGACCGGCCCACCGCCATCTTCGCCGGCTCCGACATGCAGGCGGCCGGCGTCTACCAGGCGGCCACCGAGCGCGGGATCCGGGTGCCGGGCCAGCTGTCGGTGGTCGGCTTCGACGACTCCACGTGGTGCGAGATGATGTCGCCGCCGCTCACCACGGTCCGCCAGCCGCTCGACGACATGGCCAACGAGGCGGTCCGCCTCATCTCGGAGGAGCTGACTCATCCGAGGGGGCCGGTCGGGACGCGCATAGAGCTCGCCACCAGCCTCGTCGTCCGCAGCAGCACCGCCGCTCCCGCCTCGTGATCATCACCAGGGAGCTGCGCGTGGCCGCGTACGCGATCTGCGTCGACGACGGCCGGATCCTCCTAGCGCGCTGGGTCGGCCCCTCCGGCGAGCGGCACTGGACGCTCCCCGGCGGCGGCATCGAGCACGCCGAGGACCCGGTGGACGCCGCGATCCGCGAGGTGGAGGAGGAGACCGGCTACACGGTGGCGATCGAGACCCTGCTGGGCATGAGCACCCTGCGCTGCCGCTACCCCCGGGGCGAGGGCCGCGAGGCGGACTTCCACGGCCTGCGCATCGTCTACGAGGGCCGCATCACCGGCGGCAGCCTGCGCCACGAGGTCGGTGGCAGCACGGACCGGGCCGCGTGGGTGCCGCTCGACGAGGTGGCCGGCCTCGAACGGGCCGAGGTGGTGGACATCGGCCTGGACCTCCACCGCGTACGGCCCGGCAACGGCCGGGTGGACTAACCGGCGAAGGCGAGGGCGCCGCAGAACAAGAGGAACAGCGCCACGCCCAGGCCGCGCTGCCGCCAGGAGGCGCCCGGCGCGGTCACCAGGGCGGCGAACGGGTATGCCAGCACGGTGCCGAACACGTTGCCCAGCACGCCGAACAGGACCTCGGGGCCGGCGCTGAGCTCCCAGAGCGGCACCAGGAACAGCGGGGCCACGAGCGCGGCGGGCCACGCCGGCCGGACGCGCAGGAGGCCGAGCAGCGGCCAGGCCACCACCGGCACCAGCCAGCGCCCCACTTCCCACGCCTCGACGAACGGCCCGATGCACCCGAAGTGCCCGCATCGGGAGGTATCCGCCAGCGCGGCACCGAGCAGTGCCCATCCGAAGTGGAGGAACGGCAGGATCGCGCCGACCACCCCGGCGAAGACCACCTGCTCGGGCAGCCGCTGAGCCACGGACGGCGTGCCCGGCTTCGATAAGTCCATGCCGACAGCTTCTCATGCGCCCGCGTTCTCATGAGGCCGTGCGGACGCCCGTGCGTCACTCAGCGGCGAGCCAGGCGTCCACCTCCGCCCGCAGCCGCGCCTTGACGGGCTCCGGCGCGAACGACGCGTCGATCGAGGCCCGGGCCAGGTCCGCCAGGTCCGCGTCGCCGTACCCGAACACGTCCCGCAGCCGGGCGTACTCGTCGGCCAGGTCCGTCTCCCCGTCGGTGTTGATCGTGACCGCCAGCCCGGCCTCCCTCAGCCGGGGCAGCGGGTGCTCGGGCAGGGAGGGGACGAACCCGAGCAGGACGTTGGAGGTGGGGCAGACCTCCAGCGGGATCCCGCGCTCGCGCACCTCGGCCACCAGCTCGGCGTCGTCCAGCACCCGGATGCCGTGCCCGAGGCGCTCGGCGTGCCCCAGGGAGAGCGCCTCGCGGATGCTGGCGGCCCCGGCGGCCTCGCCCGCGTGGTGCACCAGGCGCAGCCCCGCGTCCCTGGCCGCGTCGAGCACCTCCGCGAACGGCGCCAGCGGATAGCTCTCGTCGCCGGCCAGCCCCATGCCGATCACCCGGTCGTGCCGGCCGGCCAGCTTGAACGTGCGCCACAGCCGCTCCACCGGCCGCCGCCTGGAGTGGTCGAGCAGCACGTTGTACGCGATCCCGTAGCGGGAGGAGCCCTCCTCCAGCCCTTCGAGCACCGCCTCCAGCGGCATCTCCGGGTCCCCCACCCGCTCCCCGTGGGAGGCGGCGGTGAAGGTCACCTCGACGTAGCGGGTGCCCTGGGCGGCCTCGTCCTCGCAGAACTCCACCGCGATCCGCCGGAAGTGCTCGGGGGTGCGCAGCAGGTCGCGCACCCGCGCCCGCTCGTCGCCGAACTCCCTGAAGCTCGCGAACAGCTCGCTGCGCTCGGGCGTGCCGCCCAGGTCGCGCACGGTCCCGGGCCGGACGGTGCTCTCCAGGTGAACATGCAGGTGGGCCTTGGGCAACGCACGTACGTCTCTCACTCCCCTCACCCTAAAGGAGGGCTCAGAGCGTATGCAGCCGGATATTCGCGGCGTACGTTCGGGGAATGACCCTTGTGCTGGTTCACGGCGTCCCTGAGACCGCCGCCGTCTGGGACCCCCTCCGCGCGGCCCTGAGCCGCCAGGACGTGCGGGCGCTCCGGATGCCCGGCTTCGGCTGCCCCCGGCCGGACGGGTTCTCCGCCACGAAGGAGGAGTACGTGGCGTGGCTGGCCGGCGAGCTGGAGGCGATGGCGGGCGACGAGATCGACCTGGTCGGCCACGACTGGGGCGGCGGCCTGGTGGTGCGCCTGGTCAGCACCCGCCCCGACCTCGTCCGTACGTGGGCCACGGACGCCGCCGGGCTCGGCCACCCCGCCTTCGAGTGGCACGACCTGGCCAGGCTCTGGCAGACGCCCGGGGCCGGCGAGGAGTTCTTCGAGCAGCTGCTGGCCACGCCCCTGGAGGAGCGGGCCAAGGGGTTCGAGGGCTTCGGCGTGCCGTTCGAGCACGCCCTGGAGATCGCGGCCGGCGTCGACCAGGTCATGGCCGGCAGCATCCTGGCCCTCTACCGGTCGGCCGTGCGGGTGGGTGAGGAGTGGTCGCCCGCGTTCGCGGACGTCCCCGCGCCCGGGCTGGTGATCGTTCCCGAAGGCGACGCGTTCCTGGCGCGGAACGTGGCGGAGGAGAGCGCGGCGCGGGCGGGCGCCACCGTGGCCGAGCTGCCGGGGCTCGGCCACTGGTGGCTGCTCCAGGATCCGGCGACCGGCGCGGCCAGGCTGCAGGAGTTCTGGGAGTCGGCCCGCTAACCCTTGGTGATGCGGATCTTCGACTGCTTGTGCGGGCCGCGCTCCCAGTCGTCCATGAACGTGGCCCGCAGCCCGTACTCGGCGGCCAGCTCCACCAGCGTCTCGGTGCGGTAGTAGAAGTCCTCCCGCAGCACCTGGTGCTCCTTGCTCTCGGTGCGGTCGAAGGTGAAGTCGAACCAGGCGGCCGGCTTCATCACCCGCCCCACGTGGGCGAAGCACTCCTCGATGACGTGCAGCGGCGAGTGCGAGAACACGCTGTGCGCGTGGACGACGTCGAAGTGCTCGCCGGGCAGGAAGGCGAAGCGCAGGTCGCGGACGGGCGTGAGGTAGGGCAGCTTGTGGTTGAGCCCGTGCCCGACGATCGTGTGCTGGGCCGCCATGAGGATGTCGGGCGAGATGTCGATGCCGTAGTAGTTTCCGGCGTGCAGGTAGTCGATGAACAGCCGCCCGGCGCGCAGGTTGCCGCACCCGATCTCCAGCATCCGGTAGTCCGGCTTGAGCCCGTGCTCCACCAGGTAGTCGAACTGCATGCGCCCCAGCGCCAGCCACCGTCTGTGCGTGTGCGAGCCGACCGCGCCCTCGGGGTCCCGCGCGGTGTCGGACTTCATGACGGCCCGGTAGTAGGCGACGTGATCACGCGTGCGCAGCCGGAACCAGGTGTCGCGGGCCAGCCGCCTCAGGTGGGGCGCGATCCGGTCCGGGTTCTTGACGGCGTAGGCGAGTTGGTGGACGAGGCTCGATCGGGCGCGTTTCACGCCTGGGAATCTAGGACAGCCCGCCTGCCCCCACAGGTCCGTGGCGACAGTCTTGGGTCTTCGTTTGCGCAGCCTTTCAGTCGCCGGGTCAGCTCAGGTAGTCGCGCAGCGCCAGGGATCGGGAGGGGTGGCGGAGCTTGGACATCGTCTTGGCCTCGATCTGCCGGATGCGCTCGCGGGTGACGCCGTAGATGCGGCCGATCTCGTCGAGGGTCATCGGCTTGCCGTCGTTGAGGCCGTAGCGCATGCTGATCACGCCCGCCTCGCGCTCGGAGAGCTGGTCGAGCAGCGCGTGCAGCTGCTGCTGGAGCAGCGTGAACGAGACCGCGTCGGCCGGGGAGACCGCCTCGGTGTCCTCGATGAGGTCGCCGAACTCGCTGTCGCCCTCCTCGCCCAGCGGCGTGCTCAGGGAGATCGGCTCTCGGCCGTATCCCTGGACCTCGATGACGCGGTCGACCTCGAGCTCGCACTCCTTGGCCAGCTCCTCGGGCGTGGGCTCGCGACCGAGGTCGGTCTGCAGGCGGCGCTCCGTCCGCGCGACCTTGTTGATCAGCTCGACCATGTGCACGGGGATGCGGATCGTCCGGGCCTGGTCGGCCATGGCCCGGGTGATGGCCTGCTTGATCCACCACGTCGCGTACGTGGAGAACTTGTAGCCCAGCCGGTAGTCGAACTTCTCGATCGTCCGGATCAGGCCCAGGTTGCCCTCCTGGATCAGGTCGAGGAAGAGCATGCCGCGGCCGGTGTAGCGCTTGGCGATGGAGACGACCAGCCGCAGGTTGGCCTCCAGCATGCGGCGCCTGGCGATCTCGCCGTCCCGGGCGATCCACTCCAGATCGGCGCGCAGATCGGCGGGCATGCACGGCTCGGTCTCGAGCCGCTCCTGCGCGAACAGCCCGGCCTCGATGCGCTTGGCCAGGTCGATCTCCTGCTCAGCGGTGAGCAGCGGCACGCGGCCGATCTCCTTCAGATAAGCCTTGACCGAGTCGGCGCCGACGGCCGCGCCACCGTCGGCGACGTTGTCGTCGAGTTCGAGAACCTCTGCTGCTTCGGACAAAACACACTCCTCGCTCGCTTTGGACGCACGACGCTGAAACGTGGTGACCTATGACGTAGGGGCTGAAACCATCGGCACCTCGGGGTCTGAGGGAACGGCGAAGTCGGGAGACCTGGCAGGCCGCCTCCTTCCAAGTTACCCAACTGTGCCCGCGAGTGGCCCCAGCCGGCCGCCGTCCGGCGGGCGTGTCAGCGGGTCAGGGACTCCACGTACGTGGCGGCCTCCGTCAACAGGCCGCGCCAGACCTCCTCGTCCGGCGTGCGCAGGGACACCCACTCCCGCATCCGCCGGGCCGCCATGATCATCTCGTCGGCCGCGCCCTCGTCCACCAGCTCGGCCGCCCGCGCGGCGGGGAGCTTGAGCACGACCCGCTGCTCCTTGGAGAAGAACGCGAACACCTTGCCGTTGACCTTGAGGCCCTCGGAGTGGAACATGCGCCCCAGGCTCACCTCTGGACGGACCAGCTGCTCGGTGACCAGGTCGTCGTAGAGCTCCCGGGCGGTTGACATGCGATGCTCCCTTCCTCTGCGCTCCCAAGGTGCCACACGCCACCGACAGTTCCGCCGGCACTTGGCTAGTGCGGCAGGGTCGCTTCCGCGTGGAGCAGCTCGTCGAGGGCGGCACGCAGGTCAGCGGCCAGTTCCCAGGCGTCCGGCACCATCTCTCTGTCGGTGACGATCCCGATGTCGAGGGAGCCGTCGTAGGAGAAGGCGGTGATGTTCACGCCGCCGCTCACGTCCGTGATCACCGACACCGGGTAGTGGGTCAGCAGCCGGGCCCCGCACACGTACAGGGGGAACTGGGGTCCGGGCACGTTCGAGACGCCCACGTTGATCGGCGGCGCGGTCTGTCCGACGAGCGAGAAGGCCGAGCGGGCGGCCAGCCCCATGAGCGCGGCCGGCATCGACTCGCTGAACTCGCGCAGCCAGCGCGCGGGCGCCAGCGAGAAGCGGTCCTTGATCCGCTGCATGGCGTGCCGCACGTGGTGCAGCCGGGCGACGGGGTCCTCGACGTGTACGGCCAGCGGCGCCGTCATGATCGCCACCTGGTTGCCGGGGCCCTCCACCCCGGCCGCGCGCAGCGAGAACGGCACCCCCGCCACCAGCGGCTGGTGCGGGACGCCGCCGTGCGCGGCCAGCCACGTGCGCAGCGCGCCCGCGCACACCGCCATGACCACGTCGTTGACGGTCACCCCGAACGCCTTGCGCACCCGCTTGATCTCCTCCAGCGGCAGCGACACGAACGCGAAGCGCCGGTGCCCCGACACGGGGCCGCTGAACGGCGTCCTCGGCGCGGGCAGCGCCGGCAGCTCGGGCGCCTGCCCGGCCCCGGCCAGCCGCCGGGCGAGCGAGGAGACGACCTGGCTGCCCGGGATCCAGGACACGACGGGGATCTCGTCCAGGTGTGGCATGGCCCGGGCGGCGAAGCGCAGGGCGTGCGCGGGGTTGCCGGCCAGCCTCGCCAGCCCGCGCGCCACCATCTCCGCGGCCCCGGGAGGCGGGGCGTCCCGTGAGGGCTCCTCGGCGGGCGGCGGCGCGGGCGTCGGGCTGATGTCCAGGAGAGCGGCCAGGACGTCGGCGCCGCCGAGCCCGTCCACGGCCGCGTGGTGGATCTTGGTGTAGAGGCCCATCCGCCCGCCGTACAGCCCGTGGATCAGGTAGATCTCCCACAGCGGCCGGCCTCGGTCCAGCCGGCGGGCGTGCAGCCGCGAGACCTGGTCGGCGAGCTGCCGGTCGTCGCCCGGCGGTGGCAGGCCGATCTCGCGTACGTGGTAGTCGAGGTCGAGATCGTCCTCCTGCATCCAGTACGGGTGGTCCAGCCCGAACGGCACGGGGGCCAGCTTGCGCCGCAGCGCGGGCACGTACGGCAGCCGCCGCTCGAGCAGGGCCTGGAGGTCGGCTCGGTTGAGGTCGCCGTCGAGGATGGCCAGGCCGGCGATGTTGGCGATGTTGGTCGCGGTCTCGAAATGGAGGAACTGCGCGTCCAGGGCGGTCAACTGGGCCATAGGGTGACACCTCCGCCCCGAACCAATCAGACTCCGCCGGTCACTTCAAGGGACGGGACCGCGTCGGGCTCGGCGAATGCCAGCAGCCGCAGCCCCTCCTCCTCCAGCACGTCGAGAGAGGCCGAGGTGAACGGGCTGATGAGCAGCGTGGCCTTCTTCGCGGTGCGCTTGATCTGCCACGTCCCGGCCGCGAAGCCGTCCACCAGGTAGACCGCCTTCACCCGGAGGTTCTTGGTGGCGACCCGGCCCTTGAACTCGTCGGCCAGCACCCGGGTGCGGTCCGCGTGGCCCAGGACCAGCGTGTCGAAGTCGGGCAGGAACCGTACGGGGGCGGGCACGTCGCCCCCCGGCCGCGGCGCGCCGGGCAGGTCGTACAGCTCCCTTCCCGTGAAGTCCGTGAGCCTTTCCAGCTCCATGCCGGACATGACGCGCTTGAGGCCGCCCAGCCCGGACCAGGTCTGCACGTCGGCGGGGGTCGCCGGGCCGAACGCGGCCAGGTAGCGCTCGATCAGCGCCTCCACGCCGGCGGGCTCCAGGGCGATGCCGGGCAGCGCGAACGCGGACTCGCGCGGGAAGCTCCACCGGTCCTCCGTCGGCACCATGATCAACGGGGTGAGCATGCGCACGGCGTATCCGAGCGCCCGGTCGTACCCGCCGGGGAACTCCTCCTGCAGCCTGGGCCGCAGCTCGTTGAAGGTCATCGGCCCCGCTGCCAGCAGCCGGTCGGCGGCGGCCACGACCGCGTCGAAGTCGACGTCGTCGAAGCGGCGCGCGGCGGCGGCCAGCACGGGCCGCACCACCGGGCGGAACGCGGCGAAGTCCGCCGCGGTCACCAGGTGCAGTGTGGCCCGCCACATGGTGGCCCTCACCAGCGTGCGGGCGTGCAGCGCCGCGTGCAGGTCGTCCCGCGCGAACCCCGCCAGCCGGGACCACACCCCCAGGTACGGCGGCCGCGGCTCCTGCGCCTGCAGGCCGACCAGCCGGTGCACGACGTCGGCCACGTCACCCTCGTGCCGGTCGAGAAGGTGCTGGCGGGCCAAAGTGGCCCGGTTGAGGTCTCTGAGGGTGAGCATCTACCTATCATGCTCGATCCGACATTCCCCATCGAATCGGTACGTTCCTCCTACCCTGCGCTGGCCGACGGCTTCGCCTACCTGGACGGCGCGGCCGGCACCCAGACCCCGCGCCCGGTGATAGACGCCATCTCCGCCGCCTACCGGGCCGGGATCGGCAACGTCGGCGGCGCCTTCCCCGCCAGCGACCGCTCCGGCGCCATCGTGGCGGCCTGCCGCGCCGCCGTGGCCGACCTGGTCGGCGGCCATCCGGACGGCGTGGTGCTCGGCCCGAACATGACCACGCTGACCTACCGCCTGGCCAGGGCCATCGCGGGGCCGGGCGACGAGGTCGTGCTCTCCAGGCTCGACCATGACGCGAACGTCCGGCCCTGGACCCAGATCGGCGCCACCGTACGCTGGGCCGAGGTGGACCCGGTCACCGGGGAGCTGCCGGTGGAGCAGTACGCGGACCTGATCGGCGAACGCACCCGGCTGGTCGCGGTGACGGCGGCCAGCAACATCCTCGGCACCCGTCCCGACGTGGCCGCCATCGCCGAGCTGGCGCACCGGGCGGGCGCGCTCATGTACGTGGACGGCGTGCACGCCACCCCGCACGGCCCGGTGGCCATGCGGGCCCTGGGTGCCGACTTCTACGCCACGAGCGCGTACAAGTGGTCGGGCCCGCACATCGGCGCGGTCGTGGCCGACCCGGCGCTGCTGGAGACGCTGCGGCCGGACAAACTGGCCTCCTCCTCCGACACGGTGCCGGAGCGGTTCGAGACGGGGACTGCGGCCTTCGCCGACCTGGCCGGGGTGACGGCGGCCGTGGATCACCTGGCCGCCATGGTCCCGGGCGCGGGCACCCGCCGCGAGCGCCTGCTGGCCTCGATGAGCGCGGCGGAGGAGCACGAGCTGGCGCTGTTCGCGGTGCTGGTCGAGGGGCTGGAGACGATGCCGCATGTCACGGTGTACGGCAAACCCGCCAGGCGCACCGCCACCGCCTACTTCAACGTGGCCGGGCACACCCCGCGCCAGGTGGCCGAGCACCTGGCCGGGCTCGGCGTGAACGTCTGGAACGGCCACAACTACGCCTGGGAGCTGACCGGCGCGCTCGGCATCCGCGACTCGGGCGGGGCCGTGCGGGCGGGCCTGGTCCACTACAACGACCGCTCCGACGTGGACCGCCTGCTCGACGGGGTGGCCCGCCTGGGCTGAAAAAGGGGTGGACCCCACCCCGCGGGCGCGGGTGGGGTCCAGCTCAGTGGCCGAGATCGCTAGCAGCTGTGGTAGCCCGAGTTGTAGCCGTCGGCGAAGCCCCTCTGGTAGGCGCCGCCACCGGAGTACTTCAGGCTGTAGGGCTCCTTCTTCATGCAGGCGCTGCGGCCGTCGGTGTAACCGGCCGAGCGGCCCATGCTGTACTGCTGCTTCTTGGCCTTCCTCTTCTCGGGTGGCTTGCTCGCGACGTGGGTGCTCGTCTGCGCGCTCGTCGCGGAGGTCTGCGCGAGGGCCTGTGCCGATGGGGTCGTGAGGGGTCCGAGCGTGACAGCGGTGAGAAGCGCTGGACCAGCCAGAATCAGGCTTTTCTTGATGCGCATTCCGGTCTCCCTTCTGTCACCACCCAGCGTGGAGGGGGCCGTGTCACCGCGCCGTGATGTCGGCGTGACCGGAGCGTGACCGGGATCGCTCAGCGACCGCGCAGGCTTGCCACCAGCTCCCGCAATCTGGCGGTCGGCTCGATGCCGAGCTCGGCCCGCAGGCCCTCCGCGTAGAGCCGGAAATGGCGGATCGCCTCGGCCTGGTTGCCCTCCGCGAGATGGGCCTCGATGAGCGCGACGCACGCGCTCTCCCGCAGCGGATCCGCGTGCGCGGCCACGCTCGCGGCCGTCACGGCCTCGGCGAACCGCCGCTGCCTGACGAAGATCGCCGACAGGGCCTCCAGGGCGTGCAGCCGCAGCTGGTGCCATTCGTCCGCGGCGGCCAGCACCCATTCCTCGTACCAGCCGGGCAGCAGGCCGTTGGCCAGCGCATCGACGGACCCCGCGCAGACGGTGGCCTCCTCGGCCTGGACGGTGGGGTCGATGAGGCGCTGCGCCAGCGCCCGGGCGTCGTCGAAGTCGACGCCGGTGTCCGGGGCCAGCCCGATCTCGGTCGTCCCGACGTGCAGCAGCGCCCGCCCGACCTCGTCGAGGCGTTTCAGCGCGGAGCGGAGGTTGGCGTGCGCGCGCCGCTCGGGCGCGTCGGGCCAGAGGGTGGTCGCCATCACGTTCCTGTGCACCGTCCTGCGGCTGATGGCGATGTACGCGAGCAGCCGCTCGGAGCCGTTGGAGACGGCGAGCTGCTCGTCGCCGGCCAGCAGCCGGAAACCGCCCAGAAGCGCGAGACGGAAAGGTCGCTCCACCATGCCCCCGGTCCTCTCCTGGTGCGAGATCAGTCCGGGGAGCCGCTGCTTAGATACCCGCTGGCGGGGCCGGGACACCGGAATGAACGGCGGCCTTCGTACGCTTGCACGGACGAAGTCGTTCAGGAAAGAAGGCTTGTCCCATGACCACGCAGGCCGTCGCGGCCCGGCTCATCGTGCAGGCGCTGGAGGCGGAAGGCGTCGAGTACGTCTTCGGCATCCCCGGCGAGGAGAACATCCACTTCGTCGACGCGCTCCAGGACTCCTCCATCCGCTACGTCCTCGTACGGCACGAGCAGGGCGCGGCGTTCATGGCCGAGATCTACGGCAGGCTGACCGGCAGGGCGGGGGTGGCCTCGGCCACGCTCGGCCCCGGCGCGATCAACCTGCAGCTCGGCGTGGCCGACGCCACCACCAACAGCACCCCGGTGGTGGCGATCAGCGCGCAGGTCGGGCTCGACCGCATCTACAAGGAGTCGCACCAGGTGGTGGACCTGGTGTCGCTGTTCAGGCCGATCACCAAGTGGTCGGAGCTCGCGCCGTCGCCGCAGGCGCTGCCCGAGATGATCCGCAAGGCGTTCAAGACCGCCCAGACCGAGCGTCCCGGCGCCGTCTACCTCGCCATCCCCGAGGACGTCGAGTCGGCGCCGGTTCCCGACGACCTGCGCCCGCTCCCCGTCAACGTGGTACGCACCCAGGACCCCTCCCCCGCGCAGATCGCCCGCGCGGCCGACGTGCTGGCCACCGCGCGCCGGCCGATCGTGCTGGCCGGGCACGGGGCCACGCGCGCCAGGGCCTCTCAGGCGCTGATCCGCTTCTCGGAGCGGCTCGGGCTGCCGGTGGCGACCACGTTCAACGGCAAGGGCGTCTTCCCCGACGACCACCGGCACGCGCTGGGGGCGGTGGGGTTCATGCGGCACGACTACGTGAACTTCGGGTTCGACGAGGCGGACGTGCTGATCAGCGTGGGGTACGAGCTGCAGGAGTTCGACCCCGTCAAGATCAACCCGCATCGCGACAAGAAGATCATCCACATTCACCAGTTCCCCGCCGAGGTGGACGACCACTATCCGGTGTCGGTCGGCGTCCAGGGGGACATCTCACGGTCGCTCCACGCGCTCGCGGACGCCGTGCACCGGCGCTTCGAGATCAACGGCACCGGCGAGAAGATCCGCCGCATGGTGCGGGAGGAGCTGGAGCAGGGGCGTTCGGAGGACGGGTTCCCGCTGTCACCGCGCCGGATCGTGGCCGACGTCCGCGCGGCGATGGGACGCGAGGACATCGTGCTGGCGGACACGGGGGCGGTGAAGATGTGGATGGCCCGCATGTATCCGACGTACGAGCCGAACACGATGCTGGTCTCCAACGGGCTGTCGTCCATGGGCTTCTCGGTGCCGGGGGCGCTGGCGGCCAAGCTGGCCTTCCCCCGCCACCGGGTGCTGGCGGCGACGGGCGACGGGGCGTTCCTGATGAACTCGCAGGAGCTGGAGACCGCCGTGCGGGAGCGGATCCCGTTCGTGGTGCTGGTGTGGGAGGACGGCGCGTACGGGCTGATCGAGTGGAAGATGGACCTGGAGCTGGGGCGCGACTCCAACGTCAGGTTCGGCAACCCCGACTTCGTCAAGTACGCGGAGAGCTTCGGGGCGCGCGGCTACCGGATCACCCACGCGGACGAACTGCTGCCGACGCTGCGCAAGGCGCTGGCGGACGACGTGGTGTCGGTGATCGCGGTGCCGGTCGACTACTCGGCGAACCTGGAGCTGACCGACAAGCTCGGCGAGCTCACCGGCCCCTTCTGAGCGTCTTCATCCGCCCCTTCCGAGCGGGCTTCACCCGCCCCTTCCGAGCGGGCTTCACCGGCTCGGCACGACAGCGGCTTCACAGGCTCAGCACGACGATGCCCAGGCCGAGCAGGAAGTCGAGGACCATGCAGAACTCCGCCATCGACCGCGCCACGACCTGCTTGGCCCGCCAAACGAGCAGGTCCTGCACACCGTGGGCGACCAGCGCCCCCGCGACCAGGAAGCCGCCGGCCTGCGGCGACAGGGTCAGCGCCAGCAGCGCCGCCCCGCCGCAGACCAGCATGGCCGGGACCTGCGCGGCCGTCAGCAACGGCTGGCGCAGCAGCCCGCCCACCAGGCCGAGGACGATGAGGGAGACCGCGCCGCCGATCAGGGCGGGCCAGCCGTCGATCCCGAGCTGGTCCAGCACCACCCACGCCACGGTGCTGATGACGAACAGGGCCCAGACGGTGCCGGGCTTGCCGAGGACCGCCGTACCGAGGTAGATGAGCGCTGCCAGGAAGACGACGAACCCCAGGCTGCGGCCGTCCTCGAAGTCCAGGAGGGTGAGGACGGCGAAGCCCAGCCCGAGCAGGGTGGGCCAGCGATGCGCGACGGCCGGGAGCACGCGGGGAGGTTCGGAAGTCCGAGTCATGAGCCGAGTGTTGCCGGTGCGGTGGTGGGGTTACAGGGCTCGGGCGCTCCAGGTCCGAAATCTTGGTGAGCCGGTCCCCATCCATGGCGCCCACCCCTCCCACCGCACTTCGACCGAGGTCTCTTGGAAGGAGAACGGGCGATACGCAACCAGCGCACGCCACCTCCCACCGAACTTCGGCTGGGCCCCTGAGGGCGGCACGAGGCGAGGCGCCCCTCCGGTGACGGAGACGCGCCACGACCCGAGGGCGCGGCACCGACAACCGTCGCCGCACGATCAACGAACGGCGCACAGTCAACGGACGGCGCGCGGCGGGCGTACCCGTGCCCCTCCCGATGTCCTGGGGGGTGAGGTGCCTCCCCCGTGGGTTGGGGGAGGCGGAGGGGGTCAGCCGGCCAGGTGGGGGAGGACGCCCGTGTGGTGGAGGCGGTCGCGGGCGGCCGCGATGGCCTCGTCGGTGGTGGCGAACACCTGCCCCGCCTCGTCCAGCCGGGTGAGCACCCCGAGCGCCTCCAGCGGCTGGTGGTGGCCGTCCGGGATGCCCGAGACGTACACCAGGATGCCCCGCCCCTCCAGCCGTTCGATCGCGTCGCCCAGGACCAGCGCGCCGCTGGCGTCGATGGTGGTGACGCGGGACAGGCGCAGCACCACCACGGACACGTCCGTCACCTCCGACAGCTCCATCAGGAAGCGGTGGGCCGCGGCGAAGAACAGCGGCCCGGCCAGGCGGTAGGTGACGATGTGCTCGGCGAGCAGCGCGTGCTCGTCCTCGGTGTGATGGGGCTGCAGGTCGTGGCGGAGCGGCTCGGCGTCGAGGCGGGCGTTGCGCGCCAAGGCGCGCAGGGCCAACGCCCCCGCCACCACCAGGCCCAGGATGACGGCCACCACCGTGTTGAGCGTCAGGGTGGCGACGGCCGTCAGCACCAGGACCACGGCGTCGGCCCGGGTGGACCTGAACATGGCCTTGACGGCGTCGGTGTCGACCATGCGCACCGACGTGGCCAGCAGGACCCCGGCCAGCGCGGCCAGCGGGATCCGGGCGACGAGCCCGGCGGCGGAGTAGATGATCGCGGCCAGGATGCCCGCGTGGGCCAGCGCCGCGAGCCGGGACTGGGCGCCGGAGCGGACGTTGACCGCGGTGCGGACGATGGCGCCCGTGCCGGGCATGCCGCCGAACAGCGGGGTGACGAGGTTGGCCACGCCCTGCCCGAACAGCTCCCTGTCGGGGTCGTGGCGGCGTCCGGTGGTCATGCTGTCGGCGACGTTGGCCGACAGCAGCGACTCCAGCGCGGCCAGGGCGGCCACCGCGACGGCCGGGGTGACCAGGGACGGCAGCGCACCCGGATCCAGGAACCCCAGCGACGGCGCGGGCAGCCCGGCGGGCAGGTCGCCGATCCTGGCCAGCGGCAGCGCGGCCACCTCGGCGGCGACGGTGGCGATGGCCACGGCGGGCAGCGCGAACGGCAGGCTCGGCCGTACGCGTGCGGCCACCAGCACCACCGCGGCCACGGCCACGGCCACGGAGGTGGCCCACCAGTGCGGGTGGGCGAGGAAGTCGAGGACGGCGTGCCAGGCCACGATCATGACCTTGTGGCTGTTTTCGGGCGGGACGCCGAGTGCCTGGGGCACCTGTTGCAGGCCGATCACGCAGGCGATGCCGACGGTGAACCCCGCCACGACCGGGGCCGGGACCACGGCCATGTAGCGCCCGGCGCCGGTCAGCGCCAGCGCGAGCAGCAGCAGCCCGGCCAGCAGGCCGACCGTGAGCACGCCGGTGGGGCCGTGGGCGTCGAAGATCGGCATGAGCATCACCGTCATGGCGCCGCTCGTGCCCGAGACCTGCAGGTCGGAGCCGCCGAGCAGGGCCGCCAGCGCCCCGGCCACGACGGCCGTGGCCAGCCCGGACGCGGCCCCGAGACCTGAGGAGACGCCGAATCCGAGTGCCAGCGGCAGCGCGACGACCGCCACCGTGAGCCCGGCGAGCAGGTCCTGGCGGGGGCGGCGGCACATGGCGGCCAGCGACTCGCGTTCCGGCAGCACGGCGCGCAGCCGCCCCCAGGCCAGGGTCAGCGCGCCGGTCACGAGCTGTTACCTTCCTGTCCGGAAATGTAACCGTCTTGGTGCGCGAAAGGTCCTCTCACCATCACTCCCTACGAGTAAAGAGCGCCCCGCAATGCACCAAATTGCATATTTTTGCAATTGGTCAAGAGGCTCTCCGTATCAAGTACACCCCTTGCCAGCTGCCTAAACGGGCTGTTCGCGAGGCGTGAACACCGGCAGCAGCGAGAACGCCCGCTCGGCGGCCCGGATCGCCTCCCGCTCGACCTCCGCCATCGGCCGGCCTTCGGCCAGCATCGCCCAGTTGCGCCGGGCGAGCACCCGCTGCGCGGCCAGCACCTGCCCGGCGACCAGCCCGGCGACCAGCCCGGCGGTCAGCTCGTCGGTGATCTCGTCGGTGATCTCCCCGAGCGCCTCGGCCAGGGCCTCCTCGTCCTGCGCCATGTGCTGGAACAGCCGCGCCGCCAGGCTCGGCGTCGAGAACACCATCCGGTGGTACGCCACCACCTCCGGATGGTCGTTGAGCCCGGTGACCGGGTCGCGCCGGGCGAGCCCGTCGAGGAAGTGGCGGCGCAGCGCCTCCAGCGGCCGCTCCCCCGGCTCCCGCCCCCGTACGACGCGGGCGGCCTCACCCTGGTGGTCGGCGATCCGGTGCAGCACGAGGTCTTCCTTGGTCGGGAAGTACTTGAACAGCGTCGGCTTCGACACCCCCGCCGCCGCCGCGATCTCCGTCACGGGCACCTCGTCGAAGCCGCGCTCCAGGAAGAGCGAGATGGCCGCCGTCGAGATGGCCTCGTGGACCCGCTGCCGCTGGATCTCCCGTAGTCCCGTCATGGCACGCAGTCTATCAAAGTGTTAACCTGGTTAAATTCTTAACCGAGTTAACGCTTTTGGGGGGACGCGATGGGCACGCTCGACGACGAGAGGCAGTACGTCGAACGCTGCAAGGCCGGACTGCGCAGGATGCTCGAAGGCGCGCGCGACAACGTGATCATCGGTGAGACCGTGGCCGGCGACCGCTACAGCGCCGAGCGGCTGGGCCGCCACCTCAAGAGCCTGGCCAAGGAGCTGAGCGAGGAGCCCGAGGGCCCGCCGTTCTTCGGCCGGCTGGACTTCGGCCAGAGCTCGGCCGAGCACCGCGGGCGCGCGTACCACATCGGCAGGCGGCACATCACCGGCGAGCACGGCGGCCCGCCCGTGGTGATCGACTGGCGCGCGCCGGTCTCGCGGGCCTTCTACCGGGCCAGCGCCCGGGACCCGCAAGGCGTCGCGGTGCGCCGCCGCTTCGGCTGGTCGGGCACGACGCTGACGGGCTTCGAGGACGAACGGCTCGAACGGGGCGAGGAAGGCGAGTCGCGCATCCTGGCCGCCGAGATCGAGCGCCCCCGCGTCGGCCCCATGCGCGACATCGTCGCCACCATCCAGCCCGAGCAGGACGACCTCGTACGCGCCGAGCTGGACACCTCGATCTGCGTCCAGGGCGCGCCGGGCACCGGCAAGACGGCGGTCGGCCTGCACCGGGCCGCGTACCTGCTGTACGCGCACCGGCAGCGGCTCGAACGCTCCGGCGTCCTCGTCCTCGGCCCGAACCGGGCCTTCCTCGGCTACATCTCGGCCGTGCTGCCCGCGCTCGGCGAGGTGGACGTCGAGCAGACCACCCTGGAGCGCCTGCTGGCCCCCGTCACTGTCACCCTCCCCGTCACCGCCGCCGACAGCGAGGCCGCCGCGCTGGTCAAGCACGACGTCCGGATGGCCGAGGTGCTGCGCAGGGCGCTGTACCGGCGGATCGCGAAGCCGGTCGAGCCGGTGACGGTGGCGGACGGCTCGTACCGGTGGCGGGTGCCCGAGGAGGAGTTGCGCCGCATCGTGGACGACACGCGCCGCGAGTCCCTGCCGTACGGAGTGGGCCGCGAGCGGGTGCGGGCCCGGATGGTCGCCGCGATCCAGCGCCAGGCCGAGGCGCGCGGGCAGACGGCCGGCGCGGCCTGGACCCGCAAGATCTCCCGCGCCGTCACCCCGTCCCTGGACGCCGTCTGGCCCGCCGTCAAGCCCGAAGAGGTCCTGTACGAAGTCCTGCGCGGCCCGGCCGAGGGCACGCGAGAGGGCGGCCCGGCCGAGAGCATGCGGGACGGCGGGCCGGCGGAAGGCACGCGGGACGGCGCGTCGGCGAAGGGCACGCGCGACAGCGGGCCGGCGAAGGGCGGGCGGGACGGCGCGCTGACGGGGGCCGAGTGGGAGGCGATCACCTGGGCCAAGCCGCCCCGCAGCGTCAGGAGCGCCAAGTGGACGGCGGCCGACCTCGTGCTGCTCGACGAGATCGCCGCCCTCATCGAGCGCCCGCGCGGCTACGGCCACGTCATCGTGGACGAGGCCCAGGACCTGTCCCCCATGGAGTGCAGGGCCGTGGCCAGGCGCAGCGAACACGGCTCGCTCACCGTGCTGGGCGACCTGGCCCAGGGCACCACACCGTGGGCGGCCTCCTCCTGGCCGGAGCGCATGGCGCTGCTGGGCAAGCCGGACGGCCAGCTCATCGCCCTGACCACCGGCTTCAGGGTCCCGGCGGCCGTGGTGGAGCTGGCCAACACGCTGCTGGCGGCGCTCGGCACGCAGGTGCCCGCGACGCGCTCGTACCGCTCCGACGGCCGCCTGCGGGTCACCCACGTGAGCGGGCTGGAGAAGGGCGTGGTGGAGGCGGCGCGCGAGGCGATGGCGTTCGAGGGGTCGATCGGGGTGATCGCGGCGGACGCCGACGTCGAGGCGATCACGTCCGCGCTCTGGGACGAAGGTATGGACGTGGACGAACGCCTCACCGTGCTGCCCGCCTCGCTGGCCAAGGGGCTGGAGTACGACCACGTGATCCTGGCCGAGCCCGCCGCCGTCGCCGAAGCCGAGCGGCGCGGCCTGAACCGCCTGTACGTCGCCCTCACCCGGGCCGTCTCCCGGCTGGACGTCGTTCACGCCAGGCCTCTACCGCCCCAGCTTTCTCATCCCATAGAAGCAGCTTGAAATCGGTATATGTCCTGGTTCGTTCGGCTCGACAGGACTGGGCCCTTCGGTGTGTGATGTTGTTCACGTCTCGAGAGGAGCCCGCAAGTGACCTCTTCGCAGGACCCGCCCCAGGGCGACGATCCCAACACCCAGTGGTCGCAGCCGCCCCCGTATCCGCAGCCTCCTTACAAGCAGCCGCCGAGCAACCAGATCCTGTCGATCATCGGGTTCGTCTGCGCGGTGGTGGCCGTGCTGTTCATCCCGATCCTGTTCGGCCTGGCCGGCATCGTGCTGGGCATCGTCGGCCACACGCGGGGCGAGCCGCTGGGCAAGTGGGCCGCCGTCGCCGCCGGCGTCGGGATGATCATCGGCATCGCCCTCGGCGTGATCCTCGTGAGCAGCATGTCCTGACCCGAGCCGCCCCGGGCGTCACCGACTCCGTCTGACGTGACCCTCTCCCGGGGCGGCGCCGCCTTTCCCGCCCCACCCCGCCGCTTTCAGGCACGGCCCGCGCCCGCTCGCCATCCACCGGCGAGCCGCCTTCCCAAGCGCCCGCGCCCGCTCGCCGCCCACCGGCGAGCCGCCTTCCCGAAGCGCCCGCTCGCCGCTTCCGACCACAGGACGCGCGGCGCACGCCGGGCCGCCTTCTCGACGCGTCACACCGGCCAGGCACCGGGCTCAGCGACCCGACGCGTCCGACCGCAGAACGCGCCACGCCGCCGAAGTGCCGGATCCGACGCCGCCTCCAGACGTAGGACGCGCAACGATTCCCCCTTGCGTGGCGGATACTCGCGCACGTATGCTCGTGTACGAGTATTCGTCCACGAGGAGATGAGCCGGATGACAAAGCGGCGCAGGGTCGCGAACCTGCTGGCTCTGGCCGTGCTGACGGTGGCCGGGCAGCGGCCGATGCACCCGTACGAGATGGCCTCGGTCCTACGGGCGCGCGGCAAGGACCAGGACATGCCGATCAAGTGGGGATCCCTCTACACCGTCGTCCGCAACCTGGAGAAGCACGGCCTGATCGAGGCCGTGGAGAGCGGCAAGCAGGGCGCCCGCCCCGAGCGGACCGTCTACCGCGTCACCGAAGCCGGCCGGGAGGAGGCCGACGACTGGACGCGCGAGCTGCTGTCCACGCCCGTGCGGGAGCCGTCGGCGTTCGAGGCGGGGCTGTCGGTGCTGGGCGGGCTCGGCCCGGACGAGGTGGTGCCGCTGCTGCGGCAGCGCCTGGAGCTCCTGGAGCAGCAGCTCCAGGAGGCGCGCGGGGCGCTGGAGCGGGACCGGGAGCAGGTGCCCAGGCTGTTCCTCATCGAGTCCGAGTACGCGCTGGCGATGCGGGAGGCGGAGGCGGGTTGGGTGCGCGCGCTGCTGGCCGAGCTGGCCTCCGGCACGTTCCCCGACCTGGACGGATGGCGGGCCTTCCACCGGACCGGCGACCTGCCTCCCGAGGTGGCGGACATCGCGGAGTGGGGCAGCACACCGGATTGACCCCGGCGACCGGCGAGGAGCCCGGTGGCCGATCGCAAGATCCGGCGGCGGTGCGGGAACACCGCCGCCGGGAGATCTTCGTACCGAAATGCCCGCGAAGCGGGACCCCGGACACGAGATGGCACTCGTAACAATAGCCGGGCTCCCCTTCACGGACCGAACCATGGGGAGTCACCATGACCATGACCACGACCACTCTCGACACCGTGACCTCGAAGGACGGCACCACGATCAGCTACCGCCGGCTCGGCCGCGGCCCCGGGCTGGTGCTCCTGCACGGAGCGATGCAGACCGGCCACAGCAACATCGAGCTGGCCCAGGCCCTCGCCGACGAGTTCACCTGCTACGTGCCCGACCGCCGCGGCCGGGGCCGCAGCGGCCCGTCCGGTCCGGACTACCGCCTCGATCGCGAGGTCGAGGACCTCGACGCGCTGCTCACCGCGACCGGGGCGGACCGCGTCGTCGGCGTGAGCTCGGGCGCCATCATCACGCTGCGCACCGCGCTCGTGCGGCCAGGCCTGCGCAAGGCCGTCATCTTCGAGCCGCCGCTGGACATCGACGACTCCTTCCCGGCCGGCTGGCTGGCGCGCTTCGACCGGGAGGTCGCGTCCGGCCGTATCCCGGCGGCGCTGGTCACCGGGATGAGGGCCGCGCGGCAGGGGCCACCGATCTTCAACTTCATACCGCGGGCGATCCTGGAGCCGCTCACGGCCATGATGCTGAAAAGTCAGGACAAGGCCGCGGTCGAGGGGGAGCCGACGTTCCGGGAGCTGGCCCCGACACTGCACAACGACGGGCAGCTGGTGGCGGAGACGGCCGGCGCTCTGGACGTCTACCGGTCGATCGGGATGGAGGTGCTCCTGCTCGGCGGCACCCGGAGCCCCGCCTACCTGAAGTCCGCGCTCACCGGGCTGGAGCGTGTCCTGCCCCACGCCCGGCGCGTGGACCTGAAGGGCCTCGACCACAGCGCCACCGGCAACGCCGACCAGCGCGGACGCCCCGAGCAGGTCGCGGCCGCGATCCGCGGCTTCCTCTCCTAGCGGGCCCTCAGGTGGTGGCGAGGGCGACCGTGGGCGACAGGCGGGCGGCCCGCATGGCGGGGTAGAGCCCGGCCAGCGTCCCGATCAGCAGGGTCGCCCCGACCGCCCCGCCCAGCGCCCACGGCGGGACCACCGGCGGCCAGCCCCGCGACAGGGCATAACCCGCAGTCGCCAGGGCCCCCAGGACCGCGCCCACCACTCCGCCCAGGGTGGACAGCAGCAGCGACTCGGCCAGGAACTGGATGCGCACCTGACCGCGGGTGGCTCCGAGCGAGCGGCGCAGGCCGATCTCCTTGCGCCGCTCCAGCACGGAGATGACCATGGTGTTGGCCACCCCGACCCCGCCCACGAGCAGGGCCACCGCGCCGAGCCCGAGCAGCAGGTTGGTGAAGGCGCCCGCGGCGGCGGCCTTGGCGGCCAGGGCGTCCGACGGCCTGCTGACGGTGACCTCCTCGGGGTTCTCGGGGTTGACGGTGCGGGGCAGCACCTGGCGCACCGACTCGACCGCCTCGTCCGAGGAGCGCTCGTAGATGGTGGTGGGGTAGCCGTCGAAGCCCAGCAGCTCCCGCGCCGCGGGGAAGCCGACCAGGGCCGAGCGTTCGATCTCCGGAGCCAGCGGCATCGGCCCGAGGATCCCGACGACCGTGAACCAGCGGCCGCCCATCCACACCTGCACGCCGGTTCTGGCCAGGCCGAGCCGTTCGGCGGCCTGCGCGCCGAGCACGACGGCAGGCTGGCGGGCGGTGGCGTCGTTGAGCCAGGTGCCCTTGGTCACCGAGCCCTCCAGAGTGGTCAGGAGAGTGGTGCTGGCCGCCTGGACGGCGATGCCGCCGGTGACGGACTCGGGGATGTGGTTGTTGCGGCGTACGGTGGCCTCCACGCCGCCGGTCGCCGCGGCCGTCCGGACCGGGCGGATGCGCTGGACCATGGCCAGCGCGCCGGTCGGCAGCTTGGCCTCCTCCCCGAACATGGTCTGCCCCGGAGCCACCGTGAGGAGGTTGGTGCCGAGCTTGTCGAGCTGGCGCAGGAGCTGCTCGCGGGAGGAGGACGAGATCCCGATCACCGCGATCATCGTCGCGATGCCGATGGCGATGCCGAGGGCCGACAGGATCACCCTCGTCGGGCGGGCGCGCAGCCCGGCGGCCCCTACGCGGAGCACGTCCCCGGGGCTGAGCCGGCCGGGCGCGGGCCGCGCCCCGGCTCGCTGGTGGTGGTCGCTCAACGCCCGGCTCCTCTCAGCAGCTCGACGGGGCTCAGGTGGTCGTGCTCGTGGCCGTCGACGACGAGCCCGTCGCGCAGGCGTACCTGGCGGGAGCACCAGCCGGCGATCTCGGCGTCGTGGGTGATGACGGCGACGGTGGTGCCGGCCTCGTGCAGGTCCGCCAGGACGGCCAGAACGTCGGCGCCCGCGTGGGAGTCCAGGTTGCCCGTCGGCTCGTCGGCCAGGAGCAGCGGCGGGTCGCCCGCCACGGCCCGGGCGACGGCCACCCGCTGC
>NZ_JBSFTC010000133.1:0-29523 GCF_053590415.1 Nonomuraea sp. NPDC003201 | reverse complement strand
CCGCGCCGCCACGCGGGCGGCGGCGCGGCTCACCGGCCACTCGGGCGCGCCGTCCCTGACGGCCACCAGCACCGGCGAGGGCCGTACGAGGGCGACGCCGAGGATCACTCCAGCTCGCGTCCTTCGGTCTCCGGCAGCGGCACGGCCAGCAGCGCCGTGGCCACCATGAACGCGTTGATGATCAGCATGGTAGCGGTGAACCCGGTGGCGTGGGCCAGCAGCGCCCCCACCGCCGACGGCGCGACCGTGGTGGCCACGAGCTGCGCGGCCGTGGCCCACGAGTAGCCGGTGCCGCGCAGGGCGGTCGGGTAGAACTCGCCGTTCCAGGTGTTCCAGACGCCCCAGGCGCCGAGGCTGAAGAACGACAGCACGAAGTTGCCGAGGTACAGGCCGGTGGTCGAGGAGGCGGTGGCGAACCAGAGCCCGCCCAGCAGCGCCGCCACGACGTAGACGAGGAACACCTTCTTGCGGCCGAACCGGCCGGTCAGCAGGGAGGCGCTCACGTACCCGGGGATCATCATCAGCGCGCTCAGCGCCGCGAAGCCGAGCGAGGCCGACAGCGTCAGGCCCTTCTGCTGCAGCAGCGTCGGCAGCCACGTCTGCAGGCCCCAGTAGCCCCAGTTGAAGACGAAGTTCAGCAGCAGCATGACCACGGTGATCCGGGCCAGCCCGCCCCGGAACAGGTCCAGCGGCCTTCCCACCCGCTCGCTCGCCACGGTGAAACTGGCTTCGGCGTCGGGGCTGCTCAGCGTGCGCAGCACCGCGCGCGCCTCCTCCTGGCGGCCCCGGGCGGCCAGCCAGTACGGCGACTCCGGCACCCATGCCCGGATCGCGAACGCCCACAGCCCCGCCGCCGCGCTGGCGATCACCACGACGTGCCAGCCCAGGCCGCCCAGCGTCGTCGACGCCCCGATCGCGGCCAGCATGCCGATCGGCCACCCGATCGACAGGTAGACCGCCGCCCGCCCGCGCGAGCGGGTCGGCAGCAGCTCCAGGAAGTAGGGAAAGGTGATCGTGTAGACGCCGGCCAGCGCCAGCCCGGAGGCCACCCGCAGCGTCACCAGCACCGTCATGTTCGGCGCGAACGCCGAGGCGAGCGCGATCACCCCGTACGCCAGCAGAGACCAGAACGCGACCGGCTTGCGACCGACGCGGTCGGCCACCGGCCCCCACACCAGCACGCCGGGGATCATGCCGAAGGCGACCGCCGACAGCACGACGCCGACCCCGGCCTCGTCGATCCCGAAGGCGGTGCCGAGGTCGCCGGAGACGTAGACCAGGGCGAGCTGCTCCCACGACTCGATGACGAACGCGATGAACAGCGCGAGCGCGATGAGCACGTGCCTGCGGGTGAACGGCATCCGATCGAATGCCGCGCCGATGGGGATCGTTCGGGAGTCGACGGCGGTCATGGAAGCTCCTCGGAGGGGGCGCTGAATATGGCCGCACCATAAAGCCGCCCTCGTCCGGCGGCCCTGTGCATGCCGCACTGGCGGGCCGCACGATCTGTGCGGCCCGCCCTGCGTCAGGGGTGGGCGGCGTAATAAGGGCCCCGGGGGAACCGCCGCGGGCGCGTAGATCAAGACTCGATCCACCGCCGCAGCATGGTCGTGGCCAGGATCATGGCCGCCTTGCAGGCGTTCGTGTCGCGCAGCTTGTCGAGCATGACGAAGTCGTGCACGATGCCGGCCATCCGCACCGCCGTCACGTCGTTGCCCAGCTCGCGCAGCCGCGCCGCGTACAGCTCGCCCTCGTCGCGCAGCACGTCCGCCTCGCCCGTGATGATCAGCGCGGGCGGCAGGCCGCGCAGCTCCTCCGACCGGGCCCGCAGCGGCGAGGCGTGACTCTCGCCCCGCTGGGAGGACTCGGGGGTGTACTGGTCCCAGAACCACTTCATGCCGTCGCGGTTGAGGTAGTAGCCGGAGGCGAACTGCCGGTAGGACTCGGTGTCGAAGCTCGCGTCCGTGACCGGGTAGAACAGGCACTGCCCGCGCAGCTGCACGAAATCGAGCTTCCTGGCCATCATGGCCAGCACGGTCGCCATGTTGCCGCCGACCGAGTCCCCGCACACCGCCATCCGCGCCGGGTCCAGGTCCTTCTCCTTGCCGTGCTCCGACACCCAGCGGGCCGCGACGTAGTTCTGCTGGATCTGCGTGGGGTACTTCGCCTCGGGAGCGCGGTCGTACTCGGGGAAGACGACGGCGGCGCCGCAGCGCACGGACAGCTCCCGCACCAGCCGGTCGTGGGTGTGGGCGGAGCCGAACACCCAGCCCGCGCCGTGGATGAAGAAGATGACCGGCATGGTCCCCGTGGCGCCCTTGGGCCTGACGATCCGGACCGGCACCAGGCCGGTCGGGCCGCCCTGGACCTGGATCCACTCCTCGTCGATCTCCGGCCTGGGCACGTTCGGGTCCGACTGGAGCCGCTCCAGCGCCTCGCGACCGTCCTCGGGCGGCAGCTCGTAGATGAACGGGCGCCGGGCGGTGGCGTCCGCGAACTCCTGCGCCGCCGGCTCCAGGACGACCCGCTTGATCATTGTGGTCACGATGGCCCCCCGGTGAATGTCACACCGAGGGATTTGTGCCTATTCGCACCTCCAGACCACCGCCCAGAATCGTCAAATTCCCCCCAAAATGGTCACTCCCGTTGCAGCTCGTGCGCCAGCTCCTCCAGCTCCGCCCCGCCCGCCATGAGCGCGGTCAGCTCCTGCGTGGTGATGTCGGCCTTGCCGTACTCGCCCACACTGGCGCCCCGGTTGAGCAGCAGGAACCGGTCGCCCACCGGGTAGGCGTGGTGGGGGTTGTGGGTGATGAAGACCACGCCGAGCCCCCGGTCGCGGGCCCTGGCGATGTACCGCAGCACCACCCCGGCCTGCTTGACCCCCAGCGCGGAGGTGGGCTCGTCGAGGATGAGGACGCGGGCGCCGAAGTAGACGGCCCTGGCGATGGCCACCGACTGCCGCTCGCCGCCGGACAGCGTGCCGACCGGCTGGTCCACGTCGCGGATGTCGATGCCCATGGCCCGCAGCTCCTCGCGGGCGACCTTCCTGGCCTTGGCCACGTCGAAGGCCAGGCCCTTCTTCGGCTCCGAGCCGAGGAAGAAGTTCCGCCAGACCGACATGAGCGGGATCATCGCCAGGTCCTGGTAGACGGTCGCGATGCCGCGGTCGAGCGCGTCGCGGGGGCTGGCGAAGCGCACCTCCTGGCCGTCCACCAGCAGCGAGCCGGCGTCGTGCTGGTGCACCCCGGCGAGGATCTTGATGAGCGTGGACTTGCCGGCGCCGTTGTCGCCGAGCACGCAGGTCACCTCGCCGGCCCGCACGCCCATCGACACCTCGCGCAGCGCCAGCACCGACCCGAACGTCTTGCCGATGCCCCTGGTCTCCAGAATCAATGCTTCACCTCCTCGGCGTACCGCCTGACCAGGCGGTTGGCCAGCGTCGCCAGCAGCAGCATCGCTCCCAGGAAGAACTTGAACCAGTCGGCGTTCCAGCCCAGGAACACGATGCCCTTGTCGGCCATGCCGAAGATGACCGCGCCGATGGCCGCCCCGATCGCGGAGCCGTACCCGCCGGTGAGCAGGCAGCCGCCGATGACGGCGGCGATGATGTAGATGAACTCCTGCCCGATGCCGATGTTGGCCTGCACGGAGGTGTAGCGCAGCGCGAGGATCGAGCCGACCAGCCAGGCGGCGAACGCCGTCGTCATGAACAGGGCGATCTTCGTACGGGCGGCGGCCACGCCGACCGCGCGGGCGGCCTGCTCGTTGCCGCCCACCGCGAAGATCCAGTTTCCGGCCTTGGAACGCATGAGCACCCAGGTGGCCACGGCGGTCACCAGGATCCACCACAGGATCGCCACCCGGAACGAGGTCCCGCCGATCTGGATCGTCCCGGCGAGGATCGCGTTCGCGGCCTCGAAGCCGGAGGCCCGGCGCAGGCCGCTGACCTGCACCGTCCCGGTGATGGCCTTGGTGACGCCGAGGTTGAGGCCCTGCAGCATGAGGAACGTGCCCAGCGTGACGATGAAGCTGGGCAGCCTGGTCCTGGTGACGACCAGGCCGTTGGCCAGCCCGATGGCCAGCGCCACGACCAGCCCGACGAGCATCGCCGCCCACACGCTGAACCCGTAGCGGGTGGCCAGCGTGACCAGGATCAGCCCGCTCGTGCCGGTCAGCACGCCGGCCGACAGGTCGAACTCGCCGCCGATCATGAGCAGCGCGACCGCGACGGCCATGATGCCGAGCGTGGCGGCCGGGTCGAGCCAGTTCGCGATGCCGTCCAGGGACCGGAACACCGGCGACTGGGAGGCGAAGAACACGAACACCACGACCAGCCCGACCACCGCGCCCAGCTCGGGCCGGATCAGCAGCCGGCGGGCCAGACCGACGTCGGCGACCCGCTCGTCGGCCGCCAGGGTCATCGCGTGCCCGCCTCGGCCAGCTTGGCCACCTGCTCGGCGTTGTCCTTGGTCACGAAGCCCGGCCCGGTGTTGACGGGCAGGCCGCCGCCGACGGTGTTGAGGTTGTTCTTGTACAGGTTGAGGAACGTGATCGGCAGGTAGCCCTGCAGGTACTGCTGCTGGTCCACGGCGAACAGGATCTCCCCGTCCTTGATCGCGCTCACCACGTCGCCCGACAGGTCGAACGTGGCCAGCTTGGCCGGCGAGCCCGAGTCCTTGATGGCGTCCCTGGCGGCGATCGCGACGGCCGGGTTGAGCGCGAGCACGCCGTTGACCTGCTTGTCCGACTGGAGCTTGGCGGTGACCTTGGAGGTGACGTCGGCCAGGTTGCCCACGTCGACCTGCAGCCGCTCGACCGTGCCGCCCAGCGTCTGCTCGGCGCCCTTGCAGCGCTGGTCGAGGCCGACGTTGCCGGCCTCGTGGATGACGCACAGCAGCTTGGTGACGCCGGCGGCCTTGAGCTGCTCGCCCGCGCCGCGCCCGGCCACGTCCTCCGACTGGCCGACGTGCGTGATCGCGCCGAACGCCTTGGAGGAGTCGGCGCCCGAGTTGATGGTGACCACCGGGATCTTCGCCGCGACGGCCTTGCCGATGGCCTCCTTGAGCGCGTCGGGGTTGGCCATGGAGACCACGATGCCGTCCACCTTCTCGGAGACGGCCTGGTCGATGAGCTGTGACTGTTTGGCGGGGTCGCCGTCACCCTGGTAGGTGACCTTCACTCCGTACTGTTTGCCCGCGGCCTCCGCTCCGTTCTTGACCACGTCCCAGAAGGAGTCGCCGGCGCCTCCGTGGGTGATGACGGCGAAGCTGGCGCTCGCGGCGGCCGGAGCTGCGGCGGAGCTCGCTGCGGGAGCGCTCTGCGCGCTCTGCCCTCCGGAGGAGGAGCAGCCGCTCACGGCGAGCGCGCCCAGCAGGGCCAGCACGATCGGGGTACGTCTCACAGGACACCTCCAAGACCAACGGGCTCGCCCTGGTTCTACCTCAATATCATTTCTATGTATAGACATACGGACTTGTCCACACTAGAACGGAATCTTACGTTCCGATATACTGGCGGGTATGACGAGCGCACCCATGAGCGGCCGCAAGGCGCAGGCCGCCCGCAACGACGAGTTGATCCTGCAGGCGGCCCGGGCGGTCTTCACCGCCGACCCCGGCGCCCCCATCGCGGCCGTGGCCGAGAAGGCGGGCGTCGGGATCAGCGCGCTCTACCGCCGTTACCCCAGCAAGGAGGCGCTGCTGCAGAAGCTGTGCGGCGACGGTCTCCAGCTCTACAGCGAGGTGACCGAGCGGTCGCTGGCCCAGGAAGGCGACCCGTGGGAGGCGTTCGCCGCCTACCTGCGCGGCATCGTGGACGCCGACACCAACTCCCTGACGATCAAGCTGGCCGGCACGTTCACGCCGACCGAGGAGCTGGGCCGCGCCGCGTTCCGGGCCTCGTCCCTGGCCGTCGAGGCGCACCGCCGCGCCGTGGAGGCCGGCGTGCTGCGGCCGGACGTGACCACGGCGGACATCGCGCTGCTGTTCGAGCAGCTGGCCTCGATCAAGCTCGGCGACGAGGAGCGCACCGCGCAGCTGCGCCACCGCTACCTGGCGCTCGTGATGGACTCGCTGCGGGTGCCGCCGGCGCACCGGGAGCTGCCGGGCCCACCCCCCGTGGACGAGGAGCTGTCGGTGCGCTGGTACCCGTCCTAACCCTCCTGGTCGGCCAGGCGGCTCGCCAGCGCCACGGTGCGGCGGGCCCGGGCGACGATGGGGGCGTCCACGAAGCGGCCGTCGGGTAGCGCGACCGCGCCGAGGCCCGCTCGCTCGGCCTGCTCGGCCGCCTCGACGATCTCCGCGGCCCTGGCCGTCTCCTCCTCCGAGGGGCGGAACGCCCGCCTGATCACGGGGATCTGGCGGGGGTGGATGGCGGTCCTGCCGAACATGCCGAGCCCGCGGCCCGCCAGGCAGGAGGCCAGCAGGCCGGCCTCGTCCTTGACGTTCGGGTAGACGGCCATGGGCACCGGCGGCAGGCCGGCCGCCGCCGCGGCGAGCACCACCTGGAGCCGCAGGTGGTCCATGGCCCGCTCATCGGTGATGGCCAGCTCGGCGGACAGGTCCTGCTCGCCGAGCGCCACGCCGGCGACCTTCGGGTGCGCCGCGATCTCGCGCGCCGCGACGATCCCGGCCGCCGACTCCAGCAGCGCGTACGCCGGAGCGCCGGTGACCGCGTCGAGCACGGCCACGGACTCGACCTTGGGCAGCCGCACGGCGTCGGCGAGCTCCCCGACGGCCTCGAGGTCGGCCAGCCCCCGCCCGGTGGTCAGGTCGTTGACCCGCACGTGCACCCGTGTCTCCCCCTTGGCGTCCCCGCGGGCGCGCAGGTAGGCGACGGCGTTGGCGCGGGCCTCGTCCTTGCGGGCGGGCACGACCGCGTCCTCGAGGTCGATGATGACGACGTCCGCCCCGGAGGCGACGGCCTTGTCGAAGCGCTCGGGCCGGTCGCCGGGCACGTACAGCCAGGTGACGTTCACGCGATCACGCCCTCTTCGCGCAGGGCGGCGATCGCCTCGCCGGTGTAGTCGAGCTCCGCGAGCACCTCGTCGGTGTCGCGTCCGAGCCGCCGTCCCGGCCAGCGGATCTCGCCGGGCGTGTCCGACAGGCGGAACAGCACGTTCTGCAGGGTGACCTTGCCGAGCTCCTCGTCCGGCACCTCCACGAACGTCTCCAGCGCCGCGTACTGCGGGTCCTCGGCGATGTCGGAGACGTCGTAGATGGGCGCGATCGCGGCCTGCGCCTCCTCGAAGCGGGCGATGACCTCGTCGGCGTCCCGCTCGGCGATCCAGGACGCGACGGCCTCGTCCAGCTCGTCCACGTGCCGCACACGCCCGGCGCCGCTGGCGAACCACGGCTGCTCCACCAGGTCGGGCCGCCCCACCAGGGCGACCACCCGCTCGGCGACGGGCTGGGCGCTGGTGGAGATGGCCAGCCACCGCCCGTCCCGGGTCCGGTACGTGTTGCGCGGCGCGTTGCTGCTGGACCGGTTGCCGGTGCGGCGCGGCACGACGCCCAGCGCCTTGTACGCCGTCATCTGCGGCCCCAGGATGCCCAGGATCGGCTCGATGATCGCCAGGTCGATGACCTGCCCCCGCCCGCTCTGCTCCCTGGCGCGCAGGGCCACCATGATCGCGTACGACATGGCCAGGCCCGCGATGCCGTCGGCGAGGGCCAGCGGAGGCAGCGTGGGCGGCCCGTCGGGCTGCCCGGTCATGGCCGCGAACCCGCTCATCGCCTCGGCCAGCGTCCCGAACCCCGGCTGCTTGGCCATCGGCCCGAACTGCCCGAACCCGGTCATCCGCGCCACGATCAGCCGCGGGTTGAGCTCGAGCAGGTCTTCGGGGGCGAGGTTCCAGCGTTCGAGGGTGCCGGGACGGAAGTTCTCGATCAGCACGTCGGACCGCTCGGCCAGGCGGCGCAGGATCCCCTGGCCGTCGGGGTGCGACAGGTCCACGGCCGCCGTGCGCTTGTTGCGCGAGAGCGTCTTCCACCACAGCCCCACGCCGTCCACGGACGCGCCGTGCCCGCGCGAGGGGTCGCCGCGCCGGGGGTGCTCGATCTTGATCACGTCGGCGCCGAAGTCGCCCAGCATCATCGCGGCGGAGGGACCGGCGAACAGGGTCGCCGCGTCGATGACCCGAAGGTCTGCGAGGCTCGTCATAGGTATGTAACTTATAAGAAATATGTCATAGGTCAATCTATGGAAAATGGGGACATGTCGCCTACTGAGCCGCGGCCGCCGATGAGCAAGGCCGAGTACGTCTACAGCGTGCTGCTCGACGAGATCCGCACCGCGCGGATCCCGGGCGGCACGGCGCTGCGGGCCGGGGAGGTGGCCCGCCGGCTGGGCGTGTCGGTCACCCCCGTGCGCGAGGCGCTGCGCAGGCTGGAGAAGGACCGGCTGATCAGCTACGAGGCGCATCACGGCGCGACCGTCGTGGACCTGGGCGACGAGGCCCTGGCCGAGTACTACGGCCTGCGCGCGGTGGTCGAGGGCCTGGGCGCGCGCCTGGCGGCGGGCCGGATCACCCCGGAGGAGCTGGCCGGGCTGCGCGAGCTGCACGCGTCGATGGCCGAGGACGCCGCGCACGGCAGGCACGACCGGCTCGGGGAGCAGAGCGTTCGATTCCACCTGCGCATCGTGGACATCGGCGGCCCGGCCTTCCTGGGCGCGCACGCCAGGTCGGTGCGCAACAGCGTCCCGGTGCCCGCCGGCGCGTCGCTGTGGCTGGACGAGGCCCAGGTGCGGGCCCAGCTCGACGCGCACGAGGGCATCCTGACCGCGCTGGCGGCCGGCGACGCCGAGGCCGCCGAATGCATCATGATCGACCACGTGCGCCGGGCCGGGGATTACCGGCAACAGCACTGACCGAATACGTACGTCACGGCCGCCGATGACAAAAATCAGCGTTCGGCCCTGCTCTATTGCAACTCGATTACACCTGTTGCACGATGGCCACTCAAGTGGTCTGGCACCCGAGGGGGCAGGGACTGTGGCGGACGCGTGGACACTGCATCCCGACTACCGGACCCCTCCGGTCCCCGCAGCCGCAGGCATCGTCCCGGGCCCCTGGCGGCACCCCGACGGCGGCCAGATCATGAACGGCACCTACGAGCGGCCCCTTCGCGACCGGCAGGTCGAGGTCGTCACCATCTGGTACGGCTACGCGCTCAGCCACTGGAACGGGCCGCGCATGCCGCGGTTCAGCAGCCCGCTGGTCTCGGCCTGGAACCCGGTGCTGGCCCAGGGGCTGTCCGTCGACCCGGGCTCCCCCTCGCCGTACCACGACGAGCTGTGGTGCGACCGGTGGATCGCCGACGCCCTGCTGTACGGGCGCAAGCCGTACGGGGCGTTCACGCTGCCCGCGGCCGAGGCGCTGCGCTGGTTCGCCAAGAGCGGCGGCACCGGCCTGGTCTACCACGCCGAGCCGGCCGGCGCGCTGATCAGGGTCGTGGCGGGCACGGCCGAGCGCTACGCGCAGCTGTTCGACCTGGACGCGCTGATCGCCGACTACCGCGGCGCGCTGCCGCCCGACCTGGCCGAGCCCGAGGTGGCGGCGCTGGCGGCGCACGGCGGCCACTCCCCCGCGCTGCGCTACATCCTCAGCGAGAACGGCGAGGCCCGCTTCGCCCGGGCGCCGCTGTCGGTCCGCGGCCTCACCCTCGGATACCCACCACGGGAGACGGCCGCCCGCATCGCCGCCGCGGCCCTCTCGTGACCGCACCCGCCACCGGAGCCGGAGCCACGCCGTGACCGCGAGACCCATTCCGGGCGTGAAAGGTGTCCTGTTCGACCTGGACGGCACCCTGCTCGACCACCGCGGCGCCGCCGACGCCGCGATCACGGCATGGATGACGGCGCGTTTCCCCGGCCACCCGCGCCTGGACGAGGCGGCCGCGCTCTGGGAGGCCCTGGAGATGCGGTACCTGGCGATGTGGCACGCGGGCGAGTGCACCCATCAGGAGCAGCGGCACGGCCGCCTGACCTCGCTCTGCCGGGAGCTGGCCGTGCCGGTGCCCGGCGACCTCGACGGGGCCTACGCCGACTTCGGCGAACGCTACCGGCAGGGCTGGAGCGCCTACCCGGACGCGGCGGGGGCGGTGGCGGAGCTGGGCGGGTTCGCGCTCGGGGTGCTGACGAACGGGGCGCAGCGGATGCAGGAGGCGAAGGTCCGCGCGATCGGGCTGGCCGACCTGGTCGGGCCGGTGCTGACGGGCGAGGTGCTGGGCGGCCACTTCAAGCCGTCACCCGCCTCCTACACCGGCGCCGCCGCGGCGCTGGGGCTGGCGCCGGAGCAGGTGCTGCTGGTGGGCGACGACGTCGACAAGGACGTGACGGGGCCGGCGGCGACCGGGATGCGCTCGGTCTGGCTCGACCGGCTCGGGGTCGAGCCGCCACCCGCCGGCTTCCCGCGCATCACCTCACTGACCGAGCTCCCGCGACTGCTTCGCTAGCGGCGTCACCGGGGCGCCAGCTCGGCCAGCACCGAGCCGTCCAGGTCGAAGCCGCCCACATGCGCCAGGTAGGACCCCTGTGCCAGCGGGTCGCCGAGGTAGACGCCGCCCGCCTGGCGCACCAGCAGCGCCCCCGCGGCCACGTCCCAGGGGTGGGCGCGGGTGCCGTAGGCGGCGTCCGACCAGCCGGCGGCGACGTGCGCGAGCTTCAGCGCGGCGCTGCCCGGCTTGCGCACGGCCGAGAAGGACTCCAGGAACCGGCCGTAGCGGCGCAGCGCCTCCTCACCGTCCGCCTCCAGGTCCGCGGGCGTCGGATAGCTCGACAGCAGCATCGCCTCCCGGTCTCTCGTGGCTCCGGCGCTCCTCAACGCCGTGCCGTTGCACCAGGCGCCCTCGGTGGAGGCGCCGAACTCGTCCTCGCGTACGGGGTCGTACACCACGCCGGCGACCAGCTCGCCGCGCGCGGCCACCGCGATCGACACGCAGAAGAACGGCAGCCCGGCGGCGAAGTTGGCGGTGCCGTCGATGGGGTCGATGTACCAGACGAGGTCGCCGGAGCCGGTCGTGCCGCCCTCCTCGCCGACGATCACGCTCTCGGGCACGCGGGCGGCGATGACCGCGCGGATCGTCTCCTCGGCGGCGCGGTCGTGCTCGGTCACCGGGTCGTGGAAGTCGCGTTTGGTGGACACCTCGGGCCGGGATCTGAAGGCCTTGCGCAGCCGGGGCCCGACGGCTCTGGCCGCCTCGGTGGCGATGTCCAGCAGGTACGTCACGTCCATCTTCACTCCCGAAGCAGGGGAAAGGGCATCATGACCCTCTATGCCCACTTCGCCCGGCCCGGTTGTTTGTCAGGACATTCTGACCTGCGTTAAGCTGATCAGCATGACCACGAATCTCGCCATCGACCTGGACCGATCCAGTCCCGTGCCGCTCTACTTCCAGGTGGCCGAGCAGATCGCCGAGGCCATCCGGCGAGGGGACCTGGCGCCCGGCTCCCGGCTGGACAACGAGATCCTGCTGGCCGACAAGCTGGGCCTGTCGCGGCCCACGATCCGCCAGGCCATCCAGTATCTCGTGGACAAGGGCCTGCTGGTGCGCAAGCGCGGCGTCGGCACCCAGGTCGTCCACGGGCAGGTCAAGCGCTCGGTGGAGCTGACGAGCCTCTACGACGACCTGCGCAGGGCGGGCCAGGAGCCGGCCACGCAGGTGCTGGCGCTGGAGCCGCGCCCGGTCGAGGAGGAGGTCGCCCAGATCCTGGGCGTGGAGGCGGGCGCGGAGATCCTCTATCTCGAGCGCCTGAGGTTCGCGGCCGGGGAGCCCCTGGCGGTGCTGCACAACTGGCTGCCGCTCGGCCTGGCCCAGCTCACCGCCGCCGACCTGGAGAGCCGCGGCCTGTACGAGCTGCTGCGCGCCGCGGGCGTGCGGATGCGGGTCGCCAACCAGCGGATCGGCGCGCGGGCCGCCACCCAGGCCGAGGCCAGGCTCCTGGACGAGCGCCGCGGCGCGCCGCTGCTGACCATGATCCGCACCACGTACGACGACCAGGGCCGGGCCGTCGAGCACGGCTCACACGTCTACCGGGCCTCGCACTACTCCCTCGAGGTCACTCTCATCGAGCGCTGAGGCGGCCCGCCGCTTCAGGTAGAGCGTGGTGCAGATCCCGAACACCACGGCCACCACGAGCCCCACCCACGAAAAGCCCTTCAGCCACTTCTCGGCGACGAGCCCGAGATAGAAGATCACCGTGGTGGTGCCGCCCGCCCACACGATCCCGCCGAGCACGTTGGCGACGGCGAACTTCCAGTACGGCATGCGCAGCGCCCCCGCCAGCGGCCCGGCCAGGATGCGCAGCAGCGCGATGAAGCGCCCGACGAAGACCGCCCACACCCCGAAGCGCTGGAAATACCCTTCGGCCTTGGCGATGTGCCGGGGCCCGAAGTGCTTCGGGAAGCGCCGCCCGAGCCGCTCGAACAGGGGCGCGCCACCCCTGCGCCCGATCGCGTAGCCCACGGAATCCCCCAGGATGGCCCCGGCGCTCGCGCACGCACCGACCCAGAAGGGGTGCACCACGCCCTTGGAGGCCAGGATCGAGGCGCTGACCAGGACGATCTCGCCGGGCAGCGGGATGCCGAGGCTCTCGAACCCGATCACCAGCGCGACCATGGCGTAAAGCCAGCCGGCCGGGATCGCCTGCAACCATTCGTCGATATGCACGCGCGCAACCCTAGCGCCGTCACATCACCACAAGACCCGCGATCGAGACCTTCCTTGCGCACCGGACGGTCAGCGTTCGCTGTCCAGCATGGACATCTGCGCCTCGGCGTACCGCGAGCCGGCGGCGGCGCCCTCGGGGACGGCCGCCTCGATCGCCGCCAGGTCCTCGGCGGTCAGGCTCACGTCCAGCGCGCCCAGGGCCTCGGCCAGCCGCTCGCGCCGCCGCGCCCCGACGAGCGGGACGATCTCCTGGCCCCGGGCCAGCACCCAGGCGATGGCCAGCTGCGCGACCGTGGCCCCCTTGGCCTCGGCGAGGCTCCGCAGCGCCTCCACCAGCGTGAGGTTGTGCGCCAGGTTGTCGCCGGAGAAGCGCGGGCTGGCGGCGCGGAAGTCACCGGCGACCACCTCGCGGTCCTTGGACCAGTGGCCGCTGAGCAGCCCCCTGGACAGCACCCCGTACGCGGTCACGCCGACGCCCAGCTCGCGGCAGGCCGGCAGGATGTCCCGCTCGATGCCTCTGGACAGCAGCGAGTATTCGAGCTGCACGTCGGCGATCGGGTGGACGGCGCGGGCCCGCCGGATGGTCTCGGCCCCGGCCTCGGACAGCCCGACGTGCCGCACGCGCCCCTTGGCGACCTCCTCGGCGATGGCGCCGACGGTCTCCTCGATCGGCACGGCCGGGTCGACCCGCGCGATCCGGTAGACGTCCACATGGTCGGTGCCGAGGCGGCGCAGGGTGTAGGCGAGCGAGCTCTTGACGGCCGCGGGCCGGCCGTCAAAGCCGAGCCAGTTGCCGTCGTAGTCGCGCTGCGCCCCGAACTTCACGCTGATCCGCACGTCGTCGCGCGAGCGGCCGTCGAGCGCCTGGCGGATGAGGAGCTCGTTGTGGCCCATGCCGTAGAAGTCGCCGGTGTCGAGCAGCGTGATGCCGGCGTCGAGGGCGGCGTGGATGGTGGCGATGGACTCGGACGTGTCGGCCGGCCCGTAGAAGTCGGACATTCCCATGCAGCCCAGCCCGAGGTCGGACACGACTGGTCCGCCGGTTCCCAGAGTTCTCATAGGGCCAGTATGCCTATTGGACTGACAGATTTCAATTTTTGTCAGCCCGTCCGAGCCGCTCGGCGTCGGCCCGGGACGCCACGCGGACGAAGGTGAGATGCGCGTTGGCGGGATCTTCGGCGGCCCGCCGGTAGCGCTCCCGGTAGACGGCGTGCTTCGTCCAGGCCCACCGGATGATCGACTCGTCCTTGTCGAGGAGGAAGCGGAAGGACTCCCTGTTGCCGTTCCACAGCTCGGCGCCGGTGGCCATCCGGCGGAAGGTCCTGACCAGGAGCCGGCGCATGACCGCCGGCCTGGGCAGGTCGATCCAGACCACGGTGTCGGCCCGCGACCACACCAGGTCGCGTACGGCGGAGTAGTTGCCGTCGACCACCCAACCGTCGCCCGCCGTGAACGCGTCGACCTCGGCCCGGAACTCCTCCGGCGGGCGCGGTGTCCACCCCGCCATGTGGAAGACGGAGTCGAGCTCCAGCCACGGCACCCCCAGCCGCCCGGCCAGCGCGGCCGCCAGCGTCGACTTCCCCGACCCGGAGTTCCCCACCACGGACACGCGTCTCACCCGGCACAATCTACTGCCGGGCGGGCCGGCCAACGGATACTCAACAGTTCCTCAACAACGCCGGACCTACCTTCCTGTCATCGGCTCTCGAGCCGAGCGACGGGAGGGAGAAGATCATGCGTTTGCGCACGTCAGTGGCAGCCGTGGCGCTCGCGGGGGCGGTCACGGCAGGCTTCGCCGCCGGACCGGCCTCAGCCGCCACCACCGCCACCGACAAGGCCGCCGCCGCGCCCTGGTGCCTCGGGCACCGCCTCAACGACAAGGGCGCCGTGGACAAGCTCTGGGTCTGGAACAGCTGCACGTCCAACCAGAGCTACAAGGTCAGGCTCGCCAACGTGCCCGACCTGGCGTGCCGGCAGCTCAAGCCGGGCGGCGCCGACTACTTCACCTGGGGCTGGCCGGGCCGCTTCGACGGCCTGGTCACCTGCTGAGACGACGGAAGGAAACAGGCACATGCGCACCAGAACGATCCTCGCCGCGGGCGCCTTCGCGGCCGCCGCCATCGCCGTGTCGCCCACGCCGGCGCAGGCCGCGGCCCCGTCCTGCCTCACCTACACGCTGGACGACCGGGGCGCCCAGGACGAGCTCTACGTGTGGAACACCTGCAAGCACCCGATGAGCTACAAGGTCAAGCTGGCCAACGGGCCGGACTTCCACTGCGCCTACAAGACGGCCAACAGCGGCTACGACCGGTGGTGGTGGAGGTGGCCCCGCCGCTTCGACGGCCTCGTCAGCTGCTGACCCGGAAGGAGCGGGAGAACATGCGCGCGATCGCCATCGCCCTGCTGGCCGGCCTCACCACGGTGGGCGTCGCGGCCCCGGCCGCCCAGGCGTCGGCCGCCGGCCGGGCGCCGTCCTGCCTGGCGTACACGCTGGACGACCGGGGAGCCCAGGACGAGCTGTGGGTCTGGAACAACTGCAAGAAGGGCGTGAACTTCCGCGTCCGGCTCGCCTACGGGCCCGACAGCTACTGCACCTACAAGGAGCCGCGCTCCACGTACAGCAAGTTCACGTGGGAGTGGCCGCAGCGCTTCGACGGGCTCGTCACATGCTGAGGTCCCCCGTCTCCATGTAGATCTCGTCGACCACCTCCACCTGGGCGTGGAAACCGTGCTCCCCGGTACGGGAGACGCCCAGGTCGAAGGCCCCCTCCGCCGTGTCGCCCACCACGAGCCGCCGCCGCGGCGTGTCCACCCGGCCGAACGTCACCGGCACCGGACGCTCGAAGTCCGCGGGCGGCTCTCCGGTGACGCCGGGCTCGTGGCGCACGGTCCCCGGGACGAGGCGGACGGCGAGAACCTGGTCGAAGTCGGGGCGGGCGGTGATCTCGTGCGCGAGGTGCAGCCCGCCCGCCCGGCCGAAGCACAGGTAGCTCAGCGGCGCCTGGTCGTCGTGACGCGCCGCCGGATCGAGCCGCCGGAAGAAGAAGACGCGCTTGATGCGCGCCGTGACGTCCTCGGCGATCGGGGTGCCGCCGCGCTCGAAGTGCCCCCGGAAGACGGTGCCCCGCACCGAGGTCCGCACCGGCCCGCCGTCGGGGTCGAGCTCCAGGATGTCGAACGGGTCCGGCACGAACGTGCGCAGATCGTCCACCTTGCGCACCGCCTCGCGCACGTCGTCGCGGAAGCCGACCTCCATGAGCACCTGGAAGCGGTGCGCCGGGACGTGGAACATCGGCAGGTGCGAGAAATAGAGCGGGTCGTCGCCGAAGAGCAGCATTCCGTGGACGTCGAACGTCTCGGGCTGGGCCCGGTCATGGCCCTGTTCATTGCCCTGCTCATGGCCCTGCTCATGGCCCTGCTCATGGCCCTGGTCGTGGTGCGCGTGCATGGTCGCCTCCGGTTTTCCGCTGGGCACCCAGTACAGCCCCGGCGGCGCGATGAACGCCTGAGTACGGGCTACTCAATCGCCCCCGTGTAATCGGCGATCAAGTGACGTGCAATCCGTCCCGCGTACAACTCGGGAAACGCCTGCGGCGGGCGAGGAGAGGGCGGGGAGAGCGATGGGCACGGGACTGGGGATGGCAATGGCGATCACGGGGGCGACGATGCTGGTCCTGGCGTGCGTCGGGCTGCCGTTCCTGATCGCCTCCTGGACCGGCCGGCAGCTCCTGGCCACCGGCATCGCCGCGCAGGCGGTGATCGAGTCGATGGCCGACACCGGCGTGACGATCAACGGGCAGCCGCTCGTCAGCTTCGTCCTGGGCGTGCGGACGCAGGACGGGCAGGTGCACCGGGTCACGCACCGCCAGTCGCTGCCGCGCCTGCCCATGGGCATGGTCGTGCCCGGCGCGGTGGTGCCGGTCAAGGTGGACCCGCAGCGGCGCGACCGGGTGCGCATCGACTGGGCGTCCTGGCGCCCCGCCCCGTACGGCGCATAGGCGCCGAGCGCCAGACCGACCCGTCCGGCAGTTTCCGGACGGGTTACGTTCTTTTTTCCATCCGGTCCCAACCCTTGGCAACTTACCTCCCAGACACCTAAGGTTCAGTGCAATGCCACACATTACTGGGAAGGTTCATGACGTCCAAGCAGGTCAGGCCGCTGGCCGGCGCCGTACGCACCATCGCAGGAGCAGTTCGGCCGCTGTCCGGAGCACGTATCACCGGCGGACTGCTGCATGACTGGCAGCGCCGCAACCGCAGGGCCACAATCCCCCACACCGTCGAGCAGCTCCGCGCGGCGGGCAACGTCGCCAACCTGAGCCGCCTCCTGGAGGACGACCCCGCCCCCTACCGGGGCCGGTACCCGTTCCTCGACACCGACCTGTACAAGACCCTCGAAGGTCTGGCGTACGAGCTCGGCGACGGAGACACCTCGGCCAGGGAGTTCTTCGACGAGGTGGTCGGCCTGCTGGAGCGGATCCAGGCGGGCGACGGCTACCTCAACTCCTTCTTCCAGTCCCCCTCTTCGGAAAAGAAGCCGTGGGAGGACCTGGCCTGGGGACACGAGCTGTACAACCTGGGCCACCTCATCCAGGCTGCCGTCGCCGCGAACCGGCGGATGGGCGACGACCGGCTGCTGCGCGTGGCCACGCGCTTCGCCGACCTGGCGGTGGAGCGATTCAACGAGACGGGCGTCTGTGGCCACCCCGAGGTGGAGATGGCGCTGGTCGAGCTCTACAGGGAGACGGGCGAGCGCCGCTACCTGACGCTGGCGGCGGCATTCGTCGACCGCCGCGGCACCGGGCAGATGGAGCACCGCATCTTCCCCGGCGAGTACTTCCAGGACCACGTGCCCTTCCGCGAGCTGCCGTCGGTGACCGGCCACGCGGTGCGCATGGCCTACCTGGCGGCGGGCGCGGCCGACGTCTTCCTGGAGACCGGCGACCGGTCGCTGTTCGAGGCGCTGGAGCGGCTCTGGGACGACATGGTGGCGACCAAGCTGTACGTCACCGGCGGCCTGGGCAGCCGCCACTCCGACGAGGCGATCGGCGACCGGTACGAGCTGCCGTCCGAGCGCGCCTACAGCGAGACCTGCGCGGCCATCGGCGTCATGCAGTGGGCGTGGCGGATGTTCCTGGCCGGCGGGGACGCCAAGTACCTCGACGTGTTCGAGCGCGTGCTCTACAACGCCTACGCCGTGGGCCTGTCGGCCGACGGCACGGCGTTCTTCTACGACAACCCGCTGCAGCGCCGCCCCGACCACGCGCAGCGCAGCGGCGCGGAGGCGGGCGGCGAGGCGCTGCGCCGCGCCTGGTTCACCTGCCCGTGCTGCCCGCCCAACATCGTGCGGTGGATGGCCCAGCTCGCCGACTACGTGGCGGCCGAGCGGGACGGCGCCGTGCTGATCACCGCCTACACGCAGGCCACGATCCGGACGGCCGAGCTGGAGCTGGCGATGGAGACGGCCTACCCGTGGGACGGCGACGTGCGCATCACCGTCGAGCGGGCAACGGACGGGCCGTACGGGCTGGTCCTGCGCGTCCCCGGCTGGGCCCGGAACGTGACCGTCACCGTCAACGGCGAGCCCTGCGACGCGCCGGAGTCCGGCGGGTGGGTCACCCTGCACCGCACGTGGTCGCCGGGCGACGAGGTGCGCCTCACCCTGCCCATGCCGGTCCGGGCGCACGGCTCGCACCCCTACCTGGACGCCACCCGGGGCGCGGTCAGCCTGGCCCGGGGGCCGCTCGTCTACTGCGTCGAGCAGCACGACAGCCCGCAGGCCCCCGTCGACGACCTGCTCGTCGGCGCCCACGACGTTGTTAACGCGCACACCGAGCGCCGCGACGCGGCCGTCGTGCTGCGCGTGGAGGCGGACGCGGCTCCCCCGCCCACCGCCGAGCTCTACCCCGAGCTCCCTCTGCACGAGGCGCTCCCGGAGACGAGGGTCGCGGCGACCTTCGTCCCCTACTTCCTGTGGGGCAACCGCGGCCCCCAAGCCATGCGGGTCTGGGTCAGGACGCCCTGGACCAACGGAAAGAAGGCATCATGATGAGGAGATCGGCGGCGCTCGCGAGCGTCACCATGACCACCGTGCTGGCGCTCAGCGCCTGTGGCGGTGGCGGCGGCGCGGCGGCCCCCGGCGCGGGCACGGGCACGGGCGCCTCGGGCGGGCCCGGCGCGCCGGCCGCGACGGGCGGCACCGTGCGCATCCTGAACAAGGCGGACTTCTCCCATCTGGACCCGACGCGGGGCTTCGACGGCGGAGTGAACAACTTCTACCGGCTCATCTACCGGGGGCTGACGATGTTCGGCGCGGGTCCGGGGGCCGAGGGCACGAAGATCGTGCCCGACCTGGCCACCGACACCGGCACGCCGTCGGACGGCGCCAAGACGTGGACGTTCAAGCTCAAGGACAACCTGTTCTTCGAGGACGGCTCGCCGATCAACAGCGAGGCCGTGAAGTTCGGCTTCTCGCGCACGTTCGACCCGGAGGCCGGGATCGGCTCCCCGTACGGGAAGCTGCTGCTGGACGCGCCCAAGGACTACAAGGGCCCGTACCTGGACGGCGACCTGAAGACGATCGAGACGCCCGACGACAAGACGGTCGTCTTCCACCTGAAGAAGCCCTACGCCGACTTCCCGAGCGCGCTCGCGCTGGCCAACTTCACCCCCTTCCCCAAGGGCACGGGGGCGGGCGCGGCCTTCGACACCAAGCCGATCGCGAGCGGGCCGTACAAGGTGGCGAGCTACCAGCGCGGCGTGTCGCTGAAGCTGGAGCGCAACCCGCAGTGGAAGCGTGAGACCGACACCGTCCGGGCGGCCAAGCCCGACGCGTTCGAGTGGACGTTCGGCCTCGACGCGGCCACCATCGACGAGCGCATGCTGGCCGGGCAGGGCACCGACACCGACGCCATCGGCCCGTCGATCCAGGCGGCGACCGTGGCGCGGGTGCAGGCGCCGCAGATCAAGCAGCGCACGCTGGCCGGGCTCAACGGCTGCACCACGTACATGGGCCTGAACACCACCAAGAAGCCCCTGAACGACGTGCGCGTGCGCCAGGCGATCAACCTGGCGATCAACAAGGACACCGTGGTCGCGGGCATGGGCGGCGGCGCCCTGGCCGCCAAGGGCACCTCGATCCAGCCGCCCACGGTCGCGGGCCGGGTCGACTACGACCCGTACCCGTACAACCCCGAGGAGGCCAAGAAGCTGCTGGCCGAGGCCGGCCAGGCGAACGGGTTCACGCTGACGCTCGACACCCGGCCGGACCCGAAGATGGCCGCAGTGGCGGTGGCGATCCAGGACGCGCTCAAGCAGGTGAAGATCGACGTCAAGATCAACAACATCGACACCTCGACGTACTACGAGGTCATCGGCACGCCGGCGCAGCAGCACGACGCCGCCGTCACCGGCTGGTGCCCCGACTGGGCCTCCGGCGCGACGTTCCTGCCGCCGCTGTTCGACGGCCGCAACATCACCGACAAGGGCAACGCCAACCTCGCGCAGATCAACGACAAGGGCATCAACCAGCGGATCGACGAGATCGCCGCGATGACGGACGTGCAGGCGGCCAACGCGGCCTACGGCGAGCTGGACAAGCAGATCATGAAGGAGGCGCCGATCGTCCCGCTGGCCTACGAGAAGCTCATCCTCCTCGTCGGCTCGAACATCGCGGGCGCCTACCAGTCCAACTCCTTCTCCGGCGGCATCGACCTGATCTCCGTCGGCCTGGCGAAGCCGACGAAGTAGATGGCCGTCGTCGCTTACTCCCCGAGCACGTCGAGGGCACGGGTCACGAGCGCGCTGCTGCATGACAAGGGCGCGGTGCTGAGCACCGCGTTCCTCGCGCTCATCGTCCTGATGGCGATCGGCGCGCCGCTGATCAGCGCGATCACCGGCCACGGCCCGAACGACTTCGACACCGCCGCCGTCAACACCGACCTGGGCGGGGTGCCGCGCGGGTCGCTCGGCGGCATCAGCGCCGACCACCTGCTCGGCGTCGAGCCGCAGAACGGCCGCGACATCCTGGCCCGCATCGCCTACGGCGCGCGCGTCTCGCTGCTGATCGCGGCCTCCGCCACGGCGCTGACGACCCTGCTGGGCGTGGTGCTGGGCATGCTGGCCGGGTTCTACCAGGGCTGGGTGGACCAGGTGATCTGCCGGGTCATGGACTTCCTCATGGCCTTCCCCGCGCTCATCTTCATGATCGCGATCCTGTCGTCGCTGCCGCAGGGGAACCGGCCGGTGCTGCTGGTCCTGGTGATCAGCTTCTTCGGCTGGCCGTACCTGGCGCGGGTGGTGCGCGGGCAGACGATGACGCTGGTGAACAGGGAGTTCGTGGAGGCCGCCCGGGCGTCGGGCGCCTCCACGGGCGCGCTGGTGTTCAAGGAGATCCTGCCGAACCTGCGCAGCTCGCTGATCGTGATGACCACCCTGGCCGTGCCCGGCTACGTCGGCACCGAGGCGGGGCTGTCGTTCCTCGGCGTCGGCGTGACACCGCCGACGCCGTCGTGGGGCCAGATGATCGCGAGTTCGGTCGGGTGGTACGCCGTCGATCCGATGTACTTCGTGATCCCCGGCGTTCTCCTGTTCCTCACCGTGCTGTCGCTGACGGTGCTCGGCGACCGACTGCGGGCCACGCTCGACGCCGGGGAGGCCTCATGATGGCGCGCTACATCGCCGGGCGGCTCGGCGGGGTGCTGCTGGTCCTCTTCCTGGTGTGCCTGTTCACGTTCATCATCTTCTTCACGCTCCAGCCCGACCCGGCGGTGATGATCTGCGGGAAGACGTGCACATCCGAGCGTATCGACCAGATCCACGCCGTGCTGGGCCTGGACGAGCCGTTGCTGACGCAGTTCTTCGCCTTCCTCGTCGGGATCTTCGCCGGGCGCGACTACGGCGAGGGCGCGAACCTGGTGCACTGCGCCGCTCCGTGCCTGGGCTACAGCTTCCAGACCGGCCAGTCCGTGTGGGACATGGTGGTCGAGCGGCTGCCGGTCAGCGCCACGGTCGCGATCGGGGCCGCGGTGCTGTGGCTGCTCATCGGGATCGTCGCCGGCCTGGTCAGCGCGGTCAAGGAGGGCACCTGGTGGGACCGCACGGCCATGGGCCTGGCGCTGGGCGGCTCCAGCGTCCCCAACTACGTGCTGGCGCTGGCACTGCAGTACGTGCTGGTGGTGCAGCTGCAGGTGCTGCCCTTCCCGCAGGCGGTGGCGTTCGCCGACGATCCGGTGGTGTGGTTCCAGTCGTACCTGATGCCGTGGGTCGTGCTGGCCACCGTCTACGCCTGCCTCTACGCGCGGCTCACCCGGGCGAACGTGATCGACACCCTCGCCGAGAACTTCATGCGCACGGCCCGGTCCAAAGGACTGAGCCCGGCCCTGACGCTGCGCAGACACGCCCTGCGCCCGGCGCTGACGCCCATCGCCACGATCTTCGGCATGGACTTCGCCGCGCTGCTGGGCGGCGCGCTGATCACCGAGAAGGTGTTCGGGCTGAACGGGGTCGGCAAGATGGCGGCCGACTCCATCGACAAGAACGACCAGCCGGTGATCATGGCGGTGACGCTGCTGGCGGCGTTCTTCGTGGTGGTCGGCAACCTGGTGGTGGACCTCGTCTACACGATGCTGGACCCGAGAGTGAGGATCACGGCGAAATGAGCGACCTGCTTGTCGTGGAGGACCTCACCGTCACCTTCCCCACCACGCGCGGCCCGGTGGACGTGGTCAAGGGCGTGTCCTTCACCGTCGGACGGGACGAGACCGTCGGGATCGTCGGCGAGTCCGGGTCCGGCAAGTCCATGACCAGCCTGGCGGTCATGGGACTGCTGCCCAAGGGCGCCAGGACCAGCGGGAGCATTCGGCTGGACGGCACGGAGCTGCTCGGCCGCCCGGACCGGGAGCTGCGGCGGCTGCGCGGCGACCAGATGTCGATGATCTTCCAGGACCCGCTGTCGTCCCTGAACCCGTACTACACGGTCGGCCTGCAGATCGAGGAGATGTACCGCGCCCACCGTGGCGGCTCGCGCGCGCAGGCGCGGAAGGTCGCGGTCGAGGCGCTGCGGCAGGTGGGCCTGCCGGAACCGGAGCGGCGGGTGGACTACTACCCGCACCAGTTCTCCGGCGGGCAGCGGCAGCGCGTCATGATCGCGATGGCCCTGGTGTGCTCGCCGGCGCTGCTGATCGCCGACGAGCCGACCACGGCCCTGGACGTGACCGTTCAGGCGCAGATCCTGAAGCTGCTGGCCGGCCTGCGGCAGGAGCGCGGCATGGGCATGGTGTTCATCACGCACGACCTGGCCGTGATCAGCTCGATCGCCACCCGGGTGCTGGTGATGCGGCAGGGCGAGCAGGTCGAGTACGGCACGGCAGAGCAGGTCTTCGCCGAGCCGCGCCACGAGTACACCCGGATGCTGCTGGAGAGCATCCCGCGCATCGACGATCCAGTAGACGGCGAGGTGAAGGCATGACGCTGCTGCGGGCCAAGGACCTGACCAAGCGGTTCGTCTCGCGCGGCCCACTGGGCGCCAAGGCCGAGTTCACGGCGGTCGACCAGGTCAGCTTCGAGGTGCGGCTCGGCGAGACGCTGGCCGTGGTCGGCGAGTCCGGCAGCGGCAAGTCGACGACCGCCCGCATGATCGCCAAGCTGATGGACCCGAGCGAGGGCACGCTGGAGTTCGACGGCGAGGACGTCACCCACGCCAAGGGGGCCGCGCTGGCCCGCTTCCGCGCCAACGTCCAGGTCGTCTTCCAGGACCCGTTCTCCTCGCTCAACCCCCGCCACACGGTGGAGCGGATCCTGATGGCACCGCTGGACTACCAGGGCATCGCACCCGACGGCGGGCGGCGGGCGCACGCCAAGGAGCTGATGGAGCGGGTCGGCCTGAACCCCGACCACTCGCTGCGCTACCCCGCGCAGTTCTCCGGCGGGCAGGCGCAGCGCATCGGCATCGCCCGCGCGCTGGCCGTCAACCCCAAGCTCGTGATCTGCGACGAGGCCGTCTCGGCGCTGGACGTGTCGGTGCAGGCACAGGTGATCGAGCTGCTGCGGCGGCTGCAGCGCGAGAGCGGCTTCAGCTACGTGTTCATCGCCCACGACCTGGCCGTCGTCCGGCAGATCGCGCAGCGGGTCGCGGTGATGAGCAAGGGGAAGATCGTCGAACTGGGGGACGCCGAGCAGGTCTTCGGCGAGCCCCGGCATGATTACACGCGTACGCTGCTGGCGGCCATCCCGCGCATCAACCCGGAGTGGGACCGCCGCAGGAGGGAGAAGCCGTGATCACCGCGACCTACACGATCCCGGGGATGCGGGTACGCGACCACGTCGTGGAGGTGCCGCTCGACTGGTCGGACCCGGAGGCCACGATCAGGGTCTTCGCCAGGGAGCTCGTGGACCCGACCCGGGACGGCCACGACCTGCCGTGCCTGCTCTACCTGCAGGGCGGGCCCGGCGGCAAGGGGCCGCGTCCCGTCGGCACGTCGGGCTGGCTCGGCCAGGCGCTGGAGAGGTACCGGGTGATCCTGCTCGACCAGCGGGGCACGGGCCGCAGCTCGCGGATCGACGGGCGGGTGATGAGCGCGCTCGACCCGCAGGAGGGCGCCGACTACCTGGCCCGCTTCCGCGCGGACTCGATCGTGGCCGACGCCGAGCACCTGCGCAAGACCGTCTTCGGCGGGCGGCGCTGGTCGACGCTCGGGCAGAGCTACGGCGGCTTCCTGACGCTGACGTACCTGTCGCAGGCGCCGGAGGGGCTGAGCGCCTGCTACGTGGCCGGCGGGCTGCCCTCCGTGGACCCCGACGCGTCGGAGGTCTACCGGCGCACCTATCCCCGGGTCGCGGCCAAGAACGCCGAGTTCTACCGCCGCTACCCGCACCACGCCGAGACGGTGGCCCGGCTGGCCGACCGGCTGGCCTACGGCGACGTGCTGCTGCCCGACGGCGACACGCTCACCGTGCGGCGGCTGCAGTCGCTGGGGATCGACTTCGGCATGAAGCCGGGGTACGAGCGCATGCACTGGCTGCTCGACGAAGCCCTGCTGGAAGGAGGGGAGTTGCCGGAGACGTTCCTGCACCAGGTGCTGGCCCGCTCGTCCTACGCCGACAACCCGCTGTTCGCCGCGCTGCAGGAGAGCATCTACGGCTCCGGTCCCGGCGCGACCGCCTGGGCGGCGCAGCGCGAGCGCGCCAACCACCCCGCCTTCGCCGAGGACGCCCGGCCGCTGCTGTTCACCGGCGAGATGATCTATCCGTGGATGTTCGCGGAGATCCGCGCGCTGCGCCCCTTCCGCGCCGCCGTCGACCTGCTCGCCGAGCGGGCCGAGTGGCCGGCGCTGTACGACCTGGACCGCCTGGCGGCCAACGACGTGCCGGTGGCGGCGGCCGTCTACTTCGACGACATGTACGTCGACTCGGGGCTGCAACTGGACACCGCCTCCAGGGTGGGCAACACGCAGGCCTGGGTCACCAACGAGTACGAGCACGACGGCATCGGCGAGGAGCGTGTCTTCGCCCGCCTGACCGGACTGGTGCGCGACATAGGAGGAGGAATCACCAGTGAATGACGGCAGACCCCCCAAGCTGACAGAGGTTCCCGCGTTCCGCGAGTTCATCGCCCAGGGCTGGGACGCCCCCGCCCGTACCCCCGACCTCGTGCCCGGGGCGGCCGAGGCGGCCGCCGCGCACCGCGAGCGCCTGGCCGCCGCGCTGCCCGGCAGGACCGTGGTGGTGAAGGCGGGCCGGGCTCCGGTGCGCAGCAACGACACCGCCTACGACTTCCGCGTGGACAGCGACTTCTACTGGCTCACCGGCTGCGCCGTGGAGAACGCCGTCGCCGTGATCGCGGACGGCGCCGCCACCCTCTACCTGCCGCCGCCCGCCCGCCCCGGCGACATCGGCTTCTTCGCCGACGCGGCGTACGGGGAGCTGTGGGTGGGCCCGTCCCCGTCCCTCGCCGAGTGGTCGGCGGCGCTCGGAGTCGCGGTGAAGCCCCTGTCGGAGTTCACGGACACGTCCGAACCGGTGGAGGAGCTCCCCCGGGTGCTGGCCGAGCTGCGCATGATCAAGGACGAGTGGGAGATCGGCCAGCTGCGCGAGTCCGTGGACCGCACGGTCGAGGGCTTCGCGGCCGTGCTGGCCGAGGTCCCGGCGGCGATCGAGGGGGCGGGCGAGCGGTGGCTGCAGGGCACGTTCGACCGCTACGCCAGGGCGTACGGCAACGGCCCCGGCTACGCCACCATCGTCGGCAGCGGCCCGCACGCCCCCACCCTGCACTGGGTGCGCTGCGACGGGCCCGTCCTGCCGGACCAGCTACTGCTGCTCGACATGGGTGTGGAGGTCCGCAGCCACTACACCGCCGACGTCACCCGCACCTTCCCCGCCTCCGGCGCCTTCTCCCCCGCCCAGCGGCAGGTGCACGACCTGGTGGAGAAGGCGCACCGGGCGGGCCTGGCGGCGGTCGGCCCCGGCCGGCGCTTCACCGACTTCCACCACGCGGCGATGGAGGTCATCGCGCGCGGGCTGGACGACTGGGGGCTGCTGCCGGTCTCGGTGGACGAGGCCCTGTCGGACACCGGCCAGCACCACCGCCGCTACCTGATCTGCGGCATCGGCCACCACCTGGGCCTGGACGTGCACGACTGCGCCCAGTCCCGCCCGGAGGCCTACCACGGGGCCGCCATGGCGCCGGGCATGGTGCTCACCGTCGAGCCCGGCCTGTACTTCCACGCCCACGACCTCACGGTCCCGCCGGAGCTGCGCGGGGTGGGGGTACGGATCGAGGACGACCTGCTGGTGACGCCGTCCGGCACGGACATCCTGTCGGACGCCCTGCCCATCGACGCCTCCGGCCTGGAACGCTGGGCCAAGGAGTCCACCGTCTGACCCCCGCGGGTTCTTCCGGCACCACCCCACTCTGCGCCGGAAGAACCCGCCCCCGCCGCCGGGTCAGGGTGAGCTGCTGTAGCGGGCCTGGCGGGCGGTGGCGGTGAGGGCCGCCGCACGGGCCGCCTCCGTGGGCGTGAACGGCAGCTCGGGACGCCGGATCAGCAGCGCCCGGTCCGGATTGACCGAGATCACCATCGTGGTGTTGAGCTCGGCCCCCTCATCCACCGTGTCCCCCGGCCGCCGCCACTCCACCTCCGGCACCCGCAGCAGCTCCCCCATCGCCTCGGGCAGCCGGTCCGGGTCCGCGCTCACCCGCTGCGCCAGCACCAGGGCCTGAACCCCGGGATCGGTGAGGTCCTTGACCTGCGCGGCCACGATCACGACGTCATGCCCGCCCGCCTCCGTCAGCGCCCCGGAAAGCGCCTCCAGCGCCAGCCCCGGCGGCGCCTCGATGACGAACTCGTCCAGCGCGTCACACCCCGCGGGCGTGATCGCGCTGCTCCCGGTCGGCGCGATGTGCAGCGCCAGGATGTTGCAGCCCAGCCGCCCGAACGCCCCCGCCACCGAGGCGAGCCGCCCCGGCCGCTCCACCACCCGCATGCGGATGCGCCACAACACCATGGCCGCCCCCGCGCCCTCCCCCACGGGCAGCGCGGGGGCCTTGCGTACGGGGCGGTGGCCCATCCGCTTGTGGACCGCCGCCCCCACGATCAACGCCGCCCCCAGCCCGACCATCACGACCGGACCCGGTTCGCGGTGGCCGAGCAGGGTCGCGAGCAGGTGCGCCAGGCCGACCGCGAGGAACAGCGCGGCCAGCTCGACGATCTCTCGCCGCCAGGAGCGCCGATTACCGTTCATAACCCTCGGTGCATCGCTCATGCACCCCAGTGTCTGCGGGCCGTGTTTCCTGATCACGAACGGCGCGGTTGCGGCGGCATTAAACCGCCCTAACCGCATGGCCCGTTCATGACAGGCCCCTTACACCCGCTCGACCTCGAAGACCAACGCCGACTCGGCCCGCAGCACGGGAGCGGGCAGCCCCAGCTCGCCCAGGACCGCGCCGCTCAGCCGCACCGGGCCCGAGGTCCACTCCGGCAGCCCGGCCGCGCGGGGCTTGGGGCCCGCGACCCGCACCTCGTACGTCGCCGCCGGGTCGAGCCCGGGCAGCCGCAGCGGCGCGGGCCCGATCGCGACCCTGGAGGTGAGCTGGACGAACGCGAACACCCCGCGCTCCGGCAGCACCGCCCCGTGCAGCAGCGCCGACGGGTCCGGATGGTCGGCCCGCACCACCCGCCCGGCGTGCAGCGTCGGCCGCAGCCGCTTGTGCAGGGCGATCCACTCGGCCAGCTCCTCCAGCTCCGCCTGGCTCGCCGAGGTCAGGTCCCACTCCACGCCCATGTGCCCGAACAGCGCGGTCGCGGCCCGGAAGGCCAGCGGCAGCGACCGGCCCGTGCTGTGGTCCTGCGGCGCGCCGACGTGGCTGCCCATCCGCTCCGGCGGCACGAGCAGCCCGGTCCAGCGCTGGATCGCCTGCCGGTCGAGCGCGTCGTTGCAGTCGGACGTCCACACCCGGTCGGTACGCGCCAGGACGCCGAAGTCGACGCGGGCGCCGCCCGACGAGCACGACTCGATCTCCAGCCCGGGATGGCGGGCCCGCAGCTCGTCCAGCAGCCGGTACGCCGCCAGCGTCTGCGCGTGCACCCCGGGCACCCCGTCGTGCACCGGCTCGGCGATGTCGCGGTTGTGGTCCCACTTGATGTAGTCGAGCGCGTACCCGCTCACCAGGCTGTCCAGCCGCTCCAGCAGGTAGTCGTACGCCTCGGGCCTGGCCAGGTCGAGCACCTGCTGGTTGCGCTGCGGCGGCGGCACGCGCTCGGCCCGCCCGAGGATCCAGTCGGGATGCGCGCGCAGCAGGTCGGAGTCCGGGTTGACCATCTCCGGCTCGAACCACAGCCCGAACTGCATGCCGAGCTTGCGCACGTGCTCGGCGAGGGGGTTCAGGCCGTCCGGCCAGACGCCCTCGTCGACGTACCAGTCGCCGAGCCCGGCCCGGTCGTGGCGGCGGTGGCGGAACCAGCCGTCGTCGAGCACGAACCGCTCGATCCCCGCCGCCGCGGCCTTGTCGGCCAGCTCCAGCAGCCGGTCGAGGCCGTGGTCGAAGTAGGTGGCCTCCCAGTTGTTCAGCGTGACCGGGCGGACCCCCAGCGGGCGGGCGGCGCGCAGGTGGTCGTGCAGCCGCGTGCTCGCCGCGTCCAGCCCGCCGCCCGACCAGGTGAAGTACACCAGCGGCGTGCGGTAGCTCTCCCCCTCGGCCAGCACGATCTCGCCGGGCTCCAGCAGCTCGCCCGCCGCCACCAGCGCCGGGCCTTCGGCCAGCCGCTCGGCGTAGTGGAGGTGGTTGCCGCTCCAGCCCGCGTGCACCCCCCACACCTCGCCGCCCCGGAACCCGAACCCCGCGGTCCCGGCCACCAGCAGCCCCGTGCCGTCGTGCCCGGTCCGGCCGCGCCGGTTCTCCCGCGACCACACGCCGTACCCGAACGCCGTGCGCTGCGGCACCTTCTCCAGCGCCCACCGGCCGGTGAAGTCCAGCAGCTCACCGGCGCGCGCCGGCACCGGCAGCGCGCAGACCAGCCCTTCCAGCCGGTACGGGGCGGCGGCGGTGTTCGTCAGCGTGTGCCGCATCGTCACCAGGCCGCCGGCGTCCATGGCCAGCTCGCTGACCAGTTCAAGGCCCGCGCGGGCGTCGGAGGCCGCGACGGTGACCGTGCCGCCCTGACCGGGCGTCGCGTCCACGTCGAGCCGGTCCAGCGTCCAGCGCACCGGCCAGTGTTCGCCGTCCCGGCCGCCCGACAGGCCCGGCCTGCCGTACCAGCTGTCTCCCTGGGCGGGCAGCAGCGGCGGCGCGGCGGTGCCGGGACGTAGTTCAGCCCGTCGAGGGCCAGATCGTCCTGGTCGGGGTCGAGGCCGAGGACCG
>NZ_JBSFTC010000132.1:0-29577 GCF_053590415.1 Nonomuraea sp. NPDC003201 | reverse complement strand
GCCCAGAGGCGCCGCAGACCAAGGCGGCGCCTCTGGAGCTCGGACGGCGTGGGTCAGAGGCCGGCGGCGGTGCGCAGGGCCTCGGCGCGGTCCGTGGACTCCCAGGAGAAGCCCTCACGGCCGAAGTGGCCGTAGGCGGCGGTCTCCGAGTAGATCGGGCGCAGCAGGTCGAGGTCGCGGATGATGGCGGCCGGGCGCAGGTCGAAGACCTGGAGGACGGCGTCCTGGATCTTCTCGACCGGCAGCTTCTCGGTGCCGAAGCACTCCACGAACAGACCCACCGGCTGCGCCTTGCCGATCGCGTACGCGACCTGGACCTCGCACCGGTCGGCCAGGCCGGCGGCGACGACGTTCTTGGCCACCCAGCGCATGGCGTAGGCCGCCGAGCGGTCGACCTTGGACGGGTCCTTGCCGGAGAAGGCGCCGCCACCGTGGCGGGCCATGCCGCCGTAGGTGTCGATGATGATCTTGCGGCCGGTCAGGCCGGCGTCGCCCATGGGGCCGCCGATCTCGAAGCGGCCGGTCGGGTTGACCAGCAGGCGGTAGCCCTCGGTGTCGAGGTCGAGGCCGGCCAGCACGGGGTCGACCACGTGCTCCTTGATGTCCGGCGTCAGCATCTCCTTCAGGTCGATCTCCGCCGCGTGCTGCGTGGAGACCACCACGGTGTCGAGGCGGACGGGCGTGTCGCCGTCGTACTCGATCGTCACCTGGGTCTTGCCGTCGGGACGGAGGTAGGGCACCGTGCCGCTCTTGCGCACCTCCGACAGCCGCTGCGCCAGCCGGTGGGCCAGGGTGATCGGCAGCGGCATGAGCTCGGGGGTCTCGCGGCAGGCATAGCCGAACATGAGGCCCTGGTCGCCCGCGCCCTGGCGGTCCAGCTCGTCCTCGGCCTGGTCGACCCGGCTCTCGTAGGCGTCGTTGACGCCCTGCGCGATGTCGGGGGACTGGGCGCCGATGGACACCGACACGCCGCACGAAGCGCCATCGAAGCCCTTGTGGGAGGCGTCGTAGCCGATCTCGAGGATCTTCTCCCGGATGAGGGCCGGGATGTCGATGTAGGTCTCGGTGGTGACCTCGCCTGCGACATGGACCTGGCCGGTAGTGATCAGCGTCTCGACCGCGACCCGGCTCTTGGGGTCGTCCTTGAGCATGGCGTCGAGAATCGCGTCACTGATCTGGTCAGCGATCTTGTCCGGGTGGCCTTCGGTGACCGACTCGGAGGTGAACAGGCGACGTGACAACTCAGTGGCTCCTCATGCAGCGGCTGCTGACGGATTTAAGGCCCGGGACGCATGGGCATACCTGGGCCTCGCCGAAGTCTAGCCCCACCCGGCGCCAAGGCGCGAAACCGTCCGCGATCCGGATTCCGTCACAGCTCGGGCAGCGGGTCGGGCGGCAGGGTCTCCGGCGCGAAGACCTCCGCGTCGGCGGCCGCCACCACGGCGGCGTACTCCTCATCGAACTCGAACACCATGGAGTCCAGCTCGATGACCGGTCCGGGCAGGATGGGGCCGAGCCGGGTGTGTCGCGGGAACTCCGCGAACACCGCGACCGGCCGATCGCTCCTGAGCGTCCTGGTGGCCAGCACCGATATCGAGGAAGCGGTGACCACGATCAGGAAATTCCCCGTCCCGCCCGGGCCCGCCGACACCGCCGGAAAGACGTAGCGGATCTCCCCCTGGTCGCCGAGCAATGTTCTACAACGGTCTCTGACAGCGGAACCCACCGGCATTCCATCCCCCTTCGCCCCAAGTATCCGCAGGCGAAAGGGGTGTAGCAATAGGTGATCGGGTAATCGCTCTTGCACGATTCGAACGGTCCAACACCGGGTACGAGCACCGGATACGCACATCCCGGAAGGGCCGGGGCCACGCTAGTGAAGGCGGGCCGCCACGAGGTCCCACACGACGTCGGCGAGCGCCTCCTTGGGCCCGAACGGCACCTCGACCGGATCGCCGCCCGCCACCAGCACGGTGGCCGCGTTGTCGGGCGTGCCGAACGCCAGCCCCTCCCCCACCTGGTTGACGACCAGCAGGTCGCACCCCTTGCGGGCGAGTTTGGCCTGGCCGTTGGCGAGCACGTCGTGCGTCTCGGCGGCGAACCCGACGATCACCTCGGGGTACGCCCCACGCTCCCGGCGCGGCACGACACCACCCGGCTCAAGCCCGGCGGCGGGGAGGGGCTGCGCCGCGTCTGCGGGGCGCGTTTGCGCGGCGCGGGCCTCGCGGCGGAGGGTGCCGAGCTCGGCGAGGATGTCGGGATTCTTGGCCAGGAAGATCGGCTCCGGCTCGCCGTCCGTCTTCTTGATCTTCGCCTCGTGCCGCGTGGCGGGCCGGAAGTCGGCCACCGCGGCGGCCATGACCACCGCGTCGGCGTCGGCCGCGGCGGCGAGCACCGCATCGCGCAGCTCGGACGCCGACTCCACCCGTACGACCTTGGCCCCGGCGGGGTCGGGCAGCGTGACGTTCGCCGCCACCAGCGTCACCTCGGCCCCCCGGGCGACGGCCGTGCGCGCCAGCGCGTAGCCCTGCCGCCCCGAGGAGCGGTTGCCGAGGTAGCGGACCGGGTCGATCGCCTCCCGCGTGCCTCCGGCGGAGACGACGACCTTGCGCCCGGCCAGGTCGCGGGGCCGGCCGCGCAGCACCCGCAGGCAGACCTCGAAGATCTCCGCGGGGTCGGGCAGGCGCCCGGGGCCGGTGTCGGCGCCGGTGAGGCGCCCGACGGCGGGGTCGATCACGACGGCGCCCCGCTCGCGCAGCGTCTCGACGTTGGCGCGGGTGGCGGGGTGCTGCCACATCTCGGTGTGCATCGCGGGCGCGAACACGACCGGGCAGGTGGCCGTCAGCAGCGTGTTGGTGAGCAGGTCGCCGGCCAGCCCGTGGGCCGCCCTGGCGAGCACGTCGGCGGTCGCGGGCGCCACCACGACGAGATCGGCCTGCTTGCCGATCCGCACGTGGGGCACCTCGTGAACGTCGTCCCAGACCTCGGCGGACACGGGGTTGCCGGACAGGGCGGCCCAGGTGGGCGCGCCCACGAACTTCAGCGCCTCGCGGGTCGGCACGACCCGCACCTCGTGCCCCGACTCGGTGAACAGGCGCAGCAGCTCGCAAGCCTTGTACGCGGCGATGCCGCCGCTGACGCCCAGGACGACCTTCATCGAAGGAGTCAGACCGCGCCTTCGATGGGCTCGGCGTTGAGCAGGCCCTCGGAGACCTCGCGCAGCGCGATGGACAGCGGCTTCTCCTGCGCGTGCGTCTCGACCAGCGGGCCGACGTACTCGAGCAGGCCCTCGCCGAGCTGGGAGTAGTAAGCGTTGATCTGGCGGGCGCGCTTGGCGCCCATGATCACCAGGGAGTACTTGCTGTCGACGATGTCGAGCAGCGCGTCGATCGGCGGGTTGGTGATGCCCTCCGCGGCCGGGGTGGTGCCTGCCACGATTGTCAGACCTCTCGGTTGGTGGTTGTCGTGACCCCCTGAGGGTCAGTCATCAAGGCTATCAGCCGGCGGCACACGTCTTGGACGCTTGTGTTCACGAGTGTCAAGTCGAACTCCTGCTCCGCGGCCATCTCGACCCGCCCCGCCTCCAGGCGGCGCGCGATGACGTCCTCGGGCTCGGTGCCACGGCCACGCAGCCGCTTCTCCAGCTCCTCCCAGGTGGGCGGGGCCAGGAACACCAGCAGGGCCTCGGGCATGCTCCTGCGCACCTGCCTGGCGCCTTCGAGGTCGATCTCGAGCAGGGTGGGGACCCCGTCGGCGAGCTTCTTCAGCACCGGCTCGCGCGGCGTGCCGTAGCGGTTTCCCGCGAACTCCGCCCACTCGAGCAGCTCCCCGGCCGTCACCAGCCGGTCGAACTCCTCGCCGTCGACGAAGTAGTAGTGGACCCCGTTCACCTCACCGGGACGGGGCCTCCTGGTGGTCACCGAGACCGACAGCCACACCGCGGGGTGTGCCCGCCGGAGCTCGGCGACGACCGTGGACTTTCCGACGCCCGACGGCCCTGAAAGGACCGTCAGCCGCCGTTCACTCAAGGGCAAGAATCCGACCTCCGCACCGGGCCCGAATGCCTCGTAGGCACTGACTTCGCCGGACCAGGACCTGTCGGTCACTTTCCTACCCCCCGTTGAACCTGCGCTTTCTTGTGGAACAGAGATTAGCTCTCGTTGCCACCGAACTCGCGCTCGAGGGAGGCCCTCTGGTTCGCGCCGAGACCCCGCACGCGGCGGGACTCGGCGATGGCAAGCCGCTCCATGAGCTGCTTGGCGCGGACCTTGCCGACGCCGGGGAGCGATTCCAACAGAGCCGACACCTTCATCTTGCCGATGACGTCGTCGGTCTGCCCATCCTTGAGCACCTCAGCCAGAGAAACCGCGCCATGCTTGAGCCGGTTCTTGACCTCGGCACGCTCTTTACGGGCCTTGGCAGCCTTCTCCAGGGCTGCGGCGCGCTGCTCAGGGGTCAGTGGAGGAAGAGCCACGCCGGGTCACCTCGAATTTCTGTCGATGTACTCGGACGGGAAGGGAAACTAGCTGGTCATCGCCCCCTAAGCAACGTCAAGCGCCGTTTCTCTCCTCACAAAATCCACTTCATCACTCTGCGTGTTCGTAAAATCACATAGTGCTGATCAAATCGCCCTCACTTCCCGGTTCGCGCGTCGGCTCGCGACGTTGTCGCGAAACGCAACGATGATCGCATTCCAGCCACCCACCGATGTCCGAAACCCTGGCCAGACCAGGGCCGAAACCCATTCTGAAGATCGCGTGCGCAGGCCCCCGCGGATGCATTACGATCTTGCCAGGCACCCCGGCACGGCATGATCCACAAACCCCGCCGCCCACCCCACGGACGGCACCCCCGCGCCAAGGAGCCCACCACCCCGATCCGAGCCCGCGGATCACCACCCACCGCGCCACGCAATCACCCGCGCCGCGGACTCGACCGCGCCGCGCGTTGAGCACCGTGACGGTGAGCCTGAAGAGCGATCAGCTATCAGTCGGGGTTGAGAGGCCGGCGGGCGATCGACTACCGGCCAGGGCCGAGCGGCAGGGCCGTGGGCCAAGCTGAGAGGCCGGTCCGAGGGACCGGTCGCCCACCCGATCGGGGCGATCGCTCAGGCGGGCGGAACGGCAGGCGTCGGTCGGCTGAAGGTCCGGCGGCACGGCAGGCGTCGGCTGGCCGAGAGTGCTGGCTAGCTGAGGACTCGGGCGCGATGGGCCGGCGTTTCGCCACGGAGCCGGTCAAGAGTGCGCGTCGTCACGGCGACCGGCCCGTGAGCCTTCACGACCGGCCATGACAGACGGCAACGCACGTCGGCGCGTGCGGCCCACCGTGCGCAGCCGTAATGGATGGATGGCTTGAACGGCGCGCGGCCCACCGTGCGCAGCCGTAAAGGATGGATGGCTTGAACGGCGCGCGGCCCACCGTGCGCAGCCGTAAAGGATGGATGGCTTGAACGGCGCGCGGCCCACCGGGCAGCCGCAAGAAGGACACACGGTGAAGCCGCAGAAGTGGGCTAAGAGGCGCGGCGGAGAGAAGAGGCTATTGCGGCGGCGGCGGCGCCCGGGTCGGGAGAGGCGGTGATGGGGCGGCCGATGACGAGGAGGTCGGCGCCGTCGGCGAGGGCCTGTTCGGGCGTGGCGACCCGCGCCTGGTCCTGCGTGTCGGCCCCCGCGGGCCGCACCCCCGGCGTGATGAGCGTGATCCCCTCCCCCACCTCCGCCCGCACCGCGGACACCTCGTTGGGCGAGCACACCAGCCCCTTGGCGCCCGACTCCACCGACAGGGCGGCCAGGCGGCGCACGGCGTCGTCGGCGGGCCCCACGAGCCCGATGCGCGCCAGGTCGGCCTCCGACAGCGAGGTGAGGATCGTCACCGCGGCGATCTGGGTCTGCGGATCGGCGGCCTCCACGGCGGCGCGGATCATGGCCGGGCCCCCGGCGGCGTGCACGGTGAGGATGGCCGGGCGCAGGCGGCAGACGGCGCGGGAGGCGCCGGCGACGGTGTTGGGGATGTCGTGGAGCTTGAGGTCGAGGAACACCTGCACGCCGCTGGCCCCCCGCACCGAGGCGATCACGTCGGGGCCGTAGCGGAGGTAGAGCTCCAGACCCACCTTGACCGTGCTGACGTGCGGCGTCACCAGGGCCGCCCACTGGGCGGCGGTCTCCAGGTCCGGGGCGTCCAGGGCGACGGCGATGGGCGCGGGAGTCAGGAGCGGGGCGGGACTCAAGACGAACTCTCCTCGGTACGGCAGCTGATGATCATGGTGTGCTCTCTTCGGAGTCGACGAGCAGGTGGCGGGGGGCGCTCCCCGGCGGGCGGTGGGCGAGGCCGACGGCGTCGGCCAGGCGCTGGAAGCCGCGGGCCCTCAGAAGGTCCTCAAGCTCGCGTTCGATGCGCAGACAGGCGTAGGGGTCGTGGAACAGCGCCGTGCCCACTCCGACCACGCAGGCGCCCGCCAGGACCAGCTGGAAGGCGTCCCTGCCGCTCATCACGCCGCCGATGCCGATGAGGGGCACCCCGGGCAGGGCGGCGTGGACCTGCCACACGCACCGTACGGCGAGCGGCAGGATCGCGGGCCCCGACAGTCCTCCGGTCACGGCGGCGAGCGAGGGCCGCAGCGCCTCGGTGTCGATGGCCATGCCCAGCGGGTTGTTGATCATGGACAGCGCGTCGGCCCCCGCGTCCACGCAGGCCCGCGCGACCGACACGATGTCGGCCACGTCGGGGGCCAGCTTGGCCACGACCGGCACGTCGTAGCGCATGATGGAGCGGACCGAGGCGATCACCTCGGCCGCGGCGCTGCCCTCGCGGGCGAAGACGCGGCCGCGGTCCTCCATGTTCGGGCAGGAGAGATTGACCTCGAGAGCGGTGACCCCGGGCGCGTCGGCGAGCCTGCGGGCCAGCTCGGAGTATTCGGCGACGGTGCCGCCGCCGATCGAGACGATGGTCTTGATGCCCCGCTGCGCGAGCCAGGGCAGCTCGCGCTCCAGGAACGCGTCGATGCCCGGCCCCTGCAGGCCGACCGCGTTGAGCATGCCCGAGGGCGTCTCGGCCATGCGCGGCGTGGGCCGCCCGGCGCGCGGGGCCATGGTGATCGAGCGGGTGGTCAGCGCCCCGAGCCGGTGCAGGTCGAAGAACTGGGCCAGCTCCCGCCCGGACGCGGCGCATCCGGCGGCCGTGGTGATCGGGTTCGCGAGCTCCACATGCGCCAGAAATGTCCGCATATCAACTGACATGTCGTGCACCGCCTCCGGGGGCGCCGAGCGCGTCGAACGGGATCGTTCCCACGTCCTCGAAGCGCACCCGCTCCCCCCGGAACACCGGTCCTTCCGCGCATGCCCGCACCATCCTGGTCACCCCGTCATCCCCGATGACGGGCAGCACGCACGTCATGCACACCCCGATGCCGCAGGCCATCGACTCCTCGACGGCCACCTGCACCGGGATGTCGAACTCCATCGACACCGCCGTCACGGCCCGCAGCGTCTCCATCGGAGCGCAGGCGTAGACCGCGTCGGCCCGCGTGTCGGCGATCACCGAGGGTAGCGCGTCGGTTACCTTGCCGCGAAGCCCGAGCGAGCCGTCCTCGGTGGTCAGCGTGGTGGTCTCGGCGATGCGGCGGGCCCGCATGGCACCGAACACCCGCTCGGCCCCGGCCCCGCCCAGCACGAAGTCGACCCGGCAACCCCGCGCCAGCAGCGCGTCGGCCAGCGGGAACAGCAACGCGGAGCCGTACTCGGCGCCGACCAGCACGCAGTGCACCGGGTCGCGCGGCAGCGGAAAGGGCCGGCCGAGCGGCCCGACCAGGTCGAGCGTGTCGCGGGCGCGCCGCTCGGCCAGCCAGGCCGTGCCGGGGCCCCGGGCGGTGAAGACCAGCTCGACCGTGCCGCCGTAGTCGGACTTGACGTCATGGATGGACAGCGCGCGGCGCGTCACCATCGACGTCTGGCTCCCGCCGACCGCGACGGAGACGAAGTGACCGGGGCGGTAGCGCTCGGCTATGCCGGGCGCCACCACCGTCAGCGCATGGTAGGCGTCGACCCGGCGCGTGGTCAGCACCGTGCCCGTCACCTGCACCGGAGTGCCGGCCAGTCGTCTTCACCTCCCGTGCGGGGTCAGCCCCGGAGTGCCTGTGCGTGCTCCTGGAGCGACCGTACGCCGACATCGCCGCGCACGATCGCCTGGATGCCCGCCGCCGCCGCGGCGAGCCCTGAGACCGTGGTGATGCACGGGATGCCGCGCAGCACCGCGGCGGTGCGGATCTCGTAGCCGTCGAGCCGCGGCCCCGACTGCCCGGGGCTGCCGAACGGCGTGTTGACGATCAGGTCGACCTCGCCGTCGAGAATGGCCTGCACGCTCGTGCGCTCACCTCCGGGACCAGGACCCTCGCTCTGCTTGCGCACGATCTTGGCATGGACGCCGTTGCGGCGCAGCACCTCGGCGGTCCCCTCGGTGGCCAGGATCTCGAATCCGAGATCCGCGAGCGCCTTCACAGGGAAGATCATGGCACGCTTGTCCCGGTTGGCCACCGACACGAACGCGCGTCCCTTGGTCGGCAGCTCGCCGTAGGCGCCCGCCTGGGACTTGGCGTACGCGATCCCGAAGAACTCGTCGATGCCCATGACCTCGCCCGTGGAGCGCATCTCGGGCCCCAGCACGGTGTCCACGCCCCGGAAGCGGTTGAACGGCAGCACCGCCTCCTTGACCGCGATCGACGCGTCCAACGGCAGCGTCCCGCCGTCACCGGTCGCGGGCAGCATGCCCTCCTCGCGCAGCGAGGCGATCGACGCGCCGAGCATCACCCGGGCCGCCGCCTTGGCCAGCGGCGCCGCCGTGGCCTTGGACACGAACGGCACGGTGCGGCTGGCCCGCGGGTTGGCCTCCAGGACGTAGAGGACGCCGGCCGACATCGCGTACTGGACGTTCAGCAGGCCGCGCACGCCCACCCCGGCGGCGATGGCCTCGGTGGCGGCGCGGATGCGCTTGATGTCGTGGCTGCCGAGCGTGATGGGCGGCAGCGCGCACGCCGAGTCGCCGGAGTGGATCCCGGCCTCCTCGATGTGCTCCATGACGCCGCCGAGATAGAGCTCCGACCCGTCGTAGAGGGCGTCGACGTCGATCTCGATGGCCTCGTCCAGGAACTTGTCCACCAGCACCGGGTGGCCGCCCTCCTGGGCCGCCATGTACGTCGTCAGCGTCTCGTCGTCGTACACGATGGCCATGCCGGCGCCGCCGAGCACGTAGGACGGCCGGACGAGCACGGGGTAGCCGATCTCCTCGGCGATCTCCCGGGCCTCGGCGACGGTGAGCGCGGTGCCGTGCTTGGGCGCGGGCAGCCCCGCCTCGGCCAGCACCCGCCCGAACGCGCCGCGCTCCTCGGCCAGGTGGATCGACTCCGGCGAGGTGCCGACCACGGGCACGCCCGCGTCCTTGAGCGCCTGCGCCAGCCCCAACGGCGTCTGGCCGCCGAGCTGCACGATCACGCCCGCGACCGGGCCGGTCTGCTGCTCGGCGTAGACGACCTCCAGCACGTCCTCCAGCGTGAGCGGCTCGAAGTAGAGCCGGTCGGAGGTGTCGTAGTCGGTCGAGACGGTCTCCGGGTTGCAGTTGACCATGACGGTCTCGAACCCGGCCCTGGACAGCTCGAACGAGGCGTGCACGCACGCGTAGTCGAACTCGATGCCCTGCCCGATGCGGTTGGGCCCGGAGCCGAGGATGATGACCTTCTCGCGCTCGCCGTTGGGGACCTCGTTCTCCTCGTCGTAGGTGGAGTAGAGGTACGGCGTCCTCGCGGCGAACTCGGCGGCGCAGGTGTCGACGGTGTTGTAGACCGGGCGCAGCCCCAGCGCGTGGCGCAGGTCGCGCACCCGGGCCTCGTCGATGCCCCGGATCTCGCCGATCTGCGCGTCGCTGAACCCGTGCCGCTTGGCCCGCTCGAGCACCTCGGAGGTCAGCTCGGCGGCGTCGGCGACCTCCCCGGCCTCCTCGTGGAGCAGGAAGAGCTGGTCGACGAACCACGGGTCGACGCTGGTCGCCTCGAACACCTCCTCGGGCGTGGCGCCCGCCCTGATGGCCTGCTGCATCGTGCGCAGCCGCCCGTCGTGCGGGGTGCGGCAGCGCTCGAGCAGCTCGGCCTTGTCGCCGCTCTCGCCCGCCCAGGTGAAGGAGGACTCCTTCTTCTCCAGCGACCGCAGCGCCTTCTGCAGCGCCTCGGGGAAGGAGCGGCCGATGGCCATGGCCTCGCCCACGGACTTCATGTGCGTGGTGAGCGTCTGGTCGGCGCCCTTGAACTTCTCGAACGCGAACCTCGGCACCTTCACCACGATGTAGTCGAGCGTCGGCTCGAAGGAGGCCGGGGTCTCCTTGGTGATGTCGTTGGGGATCTCGTCGAGGGTGTAGCCGATCGCGAGCTTGGCCGCGATCTTCGCGATCGGGAACCCGGTGGCCTTGGAGGCCAGGGCGCTCGATCGGGACACGCGCGGGTTCATCTCGATGACGATCATGCGACCGGTGCGCGGGTCGACCGCGAACTGGATGTTGCAGCCGCCGGTGTCGACGCCGACCTCGCGGATGACGGCGATGGCGACGTCGCGCATGTTCTGGTATTCGCGGTCGGTCAGGGTCAGCGCGGGCGCGACGGTGACGCTGTCGCCGGTGTGGACGCCCATCGGGTCGATGTTCTCGATGGAGCAGACGATGACGACGTTGTCGCGCTTGTCGCGCATGACCTCCAGCTCGTACTCCTTCCAGCCGAGGATCGACTCCTCCAGGAGCACCTCGGTGGTCGGAGAGGCGTCGAGCCCGGCGCCGCCGATGCGGCGCAGGTCGGTCTCGTCGTAGGCGAAGCCGGAGCCGGCCCCGCCCATGGTGAACGACGGCCTGACCACGACCGGGTAGCCCAGCTCGCCCGCGGCGGCCAGGCACTCCTCCATCGTGTGGCAGATGACCGACCTGGCCGACTCGGCGTTGAGCCCGCGCTCGCGGGCCACCTTGGCGACGATCTCCTTGAACCGCTCGCGGTTCTCCCCCGCCTGGATCGCGTCGAAGTCGGCGCCGATCAGCTCGACGCCGTACTTCTCCAGCACGCCCGACTCGTGCAGCGCGACCGCGGTGTTGAGCGCGGTCTGCCCGCCCAGGGTCGGCAGCAGCGCGTCGGGCCGCTCCTTGGCGATGATCTTCTCGACGAACTCGGGGGTGATCGGCTCGACGTACGTGGCGTCGGCGAACTCGGGGTCCGTCATGATCGTCGCCGGGTTGCTGTTGACCAGGACGACGCGGAAGCCCTCGGCCCGCAGCACGCGGCACGCCTGGGTGCCGGAGTAGTCGAACTCGCACGCCTGGCCGATCACGATCGGCCCCGAGCCGATCACCAGGACGGACCTGATGTCCTCACGCTTGGGCACGGCTCATGACCTCACAGAACTCGTCGAAAAGGTAGGCGGCGTCGTGGGGCCCCGCGGCGGCCTCCGGGTGGTACTGGACGCTGAAGGCCCGCCCGTCGAGCAGGCGCAGCCCCTCCACGCAGCGGTCGTTGAGGTTGACGTGACTGACCTCGGCCCGGCCGTACGGGGTCTCGAACGGCGCGTCGAGCGGCGCCTCCACGGCGAACCCGTGGTTGTGCGCCGAGATCTCGACCTTGCCGGTGCGCACGTCCTGGACGGGCTGGTTGACGCCCCGGTGCCCGTAACGCAGCTTGTAGGTGGAAAGGCCCAGGGCCCGCCCGAAGAGCTGGTTGCCGAAGCAGATCCCGAAGAACGGGACCCTGGCCTCCAGGACCCCCCGCAGCGCGCTCACGTCCGCCGTGGCGGGGTCGCCGGGCCCGTTGGAGAAGAAGACCCCGTCCGGCTCGACCGCCATGATCTGCTCGTACGTGGCCGTCGCGGGCAGCACGTGCACCTCGCAGCCGCGCTCGGCCATCCGGTGCGGCGTCATGCCCTTGATGCCGAGGTCGACGGCCGCGACCGTGAACCTCTTCTCCCCGATCGCGGGCACGACGTACGGCTCGGCGGTGGCCACCTCGGCGGCCAGGTCGGCGCCCTCCATGCGGGGCGACTGCCGCACGCGCTCGACCAGCTCCTCGACCGGCACGGTGGGCGCGGTGAAGATGCCGGCGCGCATGGCGCCGCGCTCGCGCAGGTGGCGGGTGAGCGCGCGGGTGCCGGAGATGGCGATCCCGACGACGCCCTGCTCCTTGAGGTAGTCGTCGAGCGAGCGGTTGGCCCGCCAGTTGGAGACGACCCTGGACGGCTCGCGCACGACGTAGCCGGCGACCCAGACGCGCCCGGACTCGGGGTCCTCGTCGTTGACGCCGGTGTTGCCGATGTGGGGCGCCGTCATGGCGACGATCTGCCGATGGTAGGACGGGTCCGTGAGGGTCTCCTGGTAGCCGGTCATGCCGGTGTTGAAGACCATCTCGCCGAACGTCTCGCCCTCGGCGCCGTACGGTCGTCCCTGGAAGACGCGGCCGTCTTCCAGGACGAGCACCGATGTGTTCAAACCAGCTTCCCTTCGAGAACGGTCGCCCTGCCGCGCAGGAACGTGGCCACCACCCGGCCGGGCAGCGTCATCCCCTCGTACGGGGTGTTCCTGCTCTTCGACGCGAATGCGGACGGATCCACCTCGGTGCGCGCGGACGGGTCGTACAGCGTGATGTTGGCCGGGGCGCCCGCTTCCAGCGGCTGCCCCTGGCCGCCGAGCCGGCCGATGCGGGCCGGGACGACGGACATGCGCTCGGCGACGCCCGCCCAGTCGAGCAGCCCGGTCTCGACCATGGCCTCCTGGACCACGCTGAGCGCCGTCTCCAGGCCCACCATGCCCATGGCCGCGGCCGACCACTCGGTCTCCTTGTCCTCGACCGGGTGGGGGGCGTGGTCGGTGGCGACGATGTCGATCGTGCCGTCGGCCAGCGCGGCCCGCAGCGCCTCGACGTCCGCGCGGGTGCGCAGCGGCGGGTTGACCTTGTAGATCGGGTTGTACGCGCCCACCGGGGACTCCTCGACCAGGTCGTCGGTGAGCAGGAGGTGGTGCGGGGTGACCTCGCAGGTGACGTTCCAGCCCTTGGACTTGGCCCAGCGGATGATCTCGACCGAGCCGGCCGTGGAGACGTGGCAGATGTGCAGCCTGGAGCCGACGTGGGCGGCCAGGAGGCAGTCGCGGGCGATGATCGCCTCTTCGGCGACCGCGGGCCAGCCGGTCAGGCCGAGCCTGCCGGAGATCACGCCCTCGTTCATCTGGGCCCCGGAGGTGAGCCTGGGCTCCTGGGCGTGCTGGGCGATGACGCCGTCGAACGCCTTGACGTACTCCAGGGCTCGGCGCATCAGCACGGCGTCGTCCACGCACTTGCCGTCGTCGGAGAAGACCCGCACGCGGGCGGCCGAGTCGGCCATCGCGCCCAGCTCGGCGAGCTGCTTGCCCTCCAGGCCGACGGTGACGGCGCCGACGGGGTGGACGTCGCAGTGCGCGAACTCGCGCCCGAGCCGCCACACCTGCTCGACGACCCCGGCGGTGTCGGCGACCGGCGAGGTGTTGGCCATGGCGTGCACGGCGGTGTAGCCGCCGCGGGCGGCCGACTGGGTGCCGGTCTGCACGGTCTCGGCGTCCTCGCGGCCGGGCTCGCGCAGGTGGGTGTGCAGGTCCACGAGGCCGGGCAGCGCGATCGCGCCGCCGCCGTCGACGGTCTCGGGCCCCTCCAGGCCCGGCCCGATCTCGGCGATCTCCCCGTCGGCGACGCGGATGTCGACGGGCTCCCCGCCGAGAATCCTGACATTCTTGATGATCACGCGCTCTCTCCCCCCAGCAGCAGGTACAGCACCGCCATGCGAATGGTCACACCGTTGGCGACCTGCTCGACGATCGTGGAGCGCGCCGAGTCGGCCACCTCCGCGGCGATCTCCATGCCCCGGTTCATCGGCCCGGGGTGCATCACGATGGCGTCCTCGGGCATCTTGGCGAACCGGTCCCGGTCCAGGCCGTACCGGCGTGAGTACTCCCGCTCGCTGGGGAAGTAGGCGGCGTTCATCCGCTCCTTCTGCACCCGCAGCATCATCACCACGTCCGACTTCGGCAGCACCGCGTCCAGGTCGTAGGAGACCTCGCACGGCCAGGAGCCGACGGAGACGGGCAGCAGCGTCGGCGGCGCCACCAGCGTGACGTCGGCGCCGAGCGTGTCGAGCAGCAGCACGTTGGAGCGGGCGACCCGGCTGTGCAGCACGTCGCCGACGATCGTGACCTTGCGCCCTTCGAGGCTGCCCAGGCGGCGGCGCATCGAGAAGGCGTCGAGCAGCGCCTGCGTGGGGTGCTCGTGGGTGCCGTCGCCGGCGTTGACGACGCTGCCGCGCACCCAGTTGGCCAGGCGGTGCGGCGCGCCGGAGGCGCCGTGGCGGATGACGACCGCGTCGGCGCCCATGGCCTCGAGGGTGAGCGCGGTGTCCTTGAGCGACTCGCCCTTGGACACGCTCGACCCCTTGGCCGAGAAGTTGATCACGTCGGCGGACAGCCGCTTGGCCGCCGCCTCGAACGAGATGCGCGTGCGGGTGGAGTCCTCGAAGAACAGGTTGACCACGGTGCGCCCGCGCAGCGTGGGCAGCTTCTTGATGGAACGTTCCGAGACCCTCGCCAGCTCCTCGGCGGTGTCGAGGATGAGGAGCGCGTCGTCCTTGGTGAGGTCGCCCGCGGAGATCAGGTGGCGGTTCACTTGGCGTCCCCCTTCATGAGGAGCACGGCGTCGCGGCCGTCGATCTCCTGCAGGTAGACCTTGACCTTCTCGCTCTTGGCCGTCGGGAGGTTCTTGCCGACGTAGTCGGCGCGGATGGGCAGCTCGCGGTGGCCGCGGTCGACCAGCGTGGCCAGCTGCACCGCGGTGGGCCGGCCGAGGTCGTTGAGCGCGTCGAGCGCGGCGCGCACGGTGCGGCCGGAGTAGAGGACGTCGTCCACGAGCACGACGACCCTGCCGTCGATGCCGTCCGGCGGCAGCTCGGTGCGGCCGAGCGGCCTGGCGGGCTTGAGCCGCAGGTCGTCGCGGTACATCGTGATGTCGATGGAGCCGACGGGGATCTTGACGCCTTCGAACTGCTCGATGCGGTCGCCGAGCCTGCGGGCCAGCGTGGCGCCGCGGGTCGGGATGCCGAGGAGCACGACGTCGTCGGCGCCCTTGGTGCGCTCGAGGATCTCGTGCGCTATACGGGTCAGCGCCCGGTGGATGTCAGGGGCCTCGAGGACAGCCCTGGAATCGGACATGGCGAATCTCACCACCTTTCCCGCCTCACGGGACGGGTCTTAAAAGGGTGTTGGTCGGCACACACAGTACCAGGGGCTACCAGGAACGATGCGAGAGGGCTCCCGTGGCGTCACGAAGCTTCATCGGGGTACGGATGGCGTACCGGCTTCCTCGGGGAGACGCTGATACTGCCCGGGGAAGCCGCCAGGAGGGGATGCTGCGAAGATGGCCTTTCACGTCGATTCCGAGGTCGGACGCCTGCGCCAGGTGCTCGTTCACGGGCCGGACCGGGCGCTCAGACGGCTGACCCCGTCCAACAAGGACGCGTTCCTCTTCGACGACGTGCTGTGGGTCCAGCGCGCGATGGAGGAGCACGAGGAGTTCCAGCGGGTGCTGACCGGCCGCGGCATCACGGTCCACCTGCTGGCCGACCTGCTCAGGGAGACCGTCGACATCCCCGAGGCGCGCAAGCACATCCTCGACGCCGTCATCGACGAGCGCTGGCTCGGCCCCGGCGCCACCGACGACGTCCGCAACATCCTCGACGGCATGGACTCCGCGACGCTGCAGGTCTACCTGACCGGCGGCATCACCAAGGGCGAGCTGCTCGAGAGGGGCTGCGGCCCCGGCTCCGTGACCTTCCACACCATGCGCGACGACGACTTCATCCTGCCGCCGCTGCCCAACCACCTCTTCACCCGCGACACGTCCTGCTGGATCTACGACGGCGTGTCGATCAACGCGATGAAGAAGAAGGCCCGCATGCGCGAGACGGTCAACATGGAGGCCGTCTACATGTACCACCCGACGTTCGCCGACGGCTTCAACCGGCCCGGGCAGGGCGGCTTCCACTGCTGGATGCCGGGCCAGCCGGTCGCGCCGGCGACCATCGAGGGCGGCGACGTGCTGGTCATCGGCAGGGGCGCGGTGCTGATCGGCATGAGCGAGCGCACCCAGCCGCAGGCGGTGGAGATGCTGGCGCAGCGGCTGTTCGCGGCCGGCTCCGCGCGGACGATCGTGGCGCTCGACATGCCGAAGGCGCGGGCGTTCATGCACCTCGACACCGTGATGACGATGCTGGACGTGGGCGTGTTCACCCAGTACGCGGGTCTGGGGATGCTGCCCGCGTACACCATCGAGCCCGGCGAGACGCGCAAGGAGCTCAAGGTCACCGACCACCCGCCGCAGGACATGCACCGGGCCATCGCCCACGCCATCGACCTGCCCGCCATCACGGTCCTGACGCCCACGCAGGACCTCCACGCGGCCGAGCGGGAGCAGTGGGACGACGGCTGCAACGGGCTGGCGCTGGAGCCCGGCGTGGTCGTCGCCTACGAGCGCAACACCACCACGAACGCCTACCTGCGTGACAACGGCATCGAGGTCATCACGATCAGGGGCAGCGAGCTCGGCCGGGGGCGCGGCGGCCCGCGCTGCATGAGCTGCCCGCTCGAACGCGACGGAGTCTGAGGAGGGACCGATGCGGGTCATCGTCGCTCTGGGCGGCAACGCGGTGCTCAGGCGCGGCCAGCCGCCGGACGCGGACGTCCAGCGGGCCAACGTCCGCGCGGCCGTCAAGACGCTCGCCCGGCTCGCCGACCGGCACGAGCTGGTCATCACCCACGGGAACGGCCCGCAGGTCGGCCTGCTGGCCCTGGAGAGCGCCGCGGACCCCAACCTGGCCAGGCCGTACCCGTTCGACACGCTCGGCGCGCAGACGCAGGGCATGATCGGCTACTGGATGCAGCAGGCCCTGCAGAACGCCCTGCCCGGCCGGCAGGTCCTGGCCATGGTCACGCAGACGCTGGTGACGGCCGTCGACCCCGCGTTCGAGCACCCGACCAAGTTCGTCGGCCAGGTCTACGAGCGCGAGGAGGCCGAGAAGCTGGCCGCCGAGTACGGCTGGACGGTCCGGCGGGACGGCGACCGATGGCGGCGCGTCGTGCCGTCGCCGACCCCGCGCCGCATCGTCGAGACCCGGCTGATCCACCAGATGATCCGCGAAGGCGTCATCGTGGTGTGCGCGGGCGGGGGCGGCATCCCGGTCGTCCGCGACGAGCGCGGCCGGCTGACCGGCGTGGAGGCGGTCATCGACAAGGACCTCACCGCCTCGATGCTGGCCGAGGCCCTGGAGTGCGACGCGTTCCTCATCCTCACCGACGTGCCGCGCGTCATGCGGGGCTTCGGCACGCCGCACCAGACGGAGATCGCCCACACCACGCCGCACGAGCTGCGCGCCCTGGAGTTCCCCGCGGGGTCGATGGGGCCCAAGGTGGAGGCGGTGTGCCGGTTCGTGGAGACGACCGGCGACATGGCCGCGATCGGAAAACTCGACGAGGCCGAGCGCATACTCGACGGCACAGCGGGAACGATCGTGACACCCAACGGCAGGTGGCCGCTGACGAGCACGCTGTAGGGGGTGTCCCGTGACACTGGCCCAACGGCTCTTCCGCACCAAGCCCACGGAGCGCATCATCGCGGAGGCCGGTCACGGCGAGGGGGGCGAGCTGCGGCGCACCATGTCGCTCTGGCAGCTGACGCTGTTCAGCGTGGGCGCCACGCTCGGCACCGGCATCTTCGTCATCCTGGGGCAGGCGGTGCCCAAGGCGGGGCCGGCGGTGGTCGTGTCGTTCGTGCTGGCGGCGATCACGGCGCTGTTCTCGGCCCTGTCGTACGCCGAGCTGGCCGGGACGATCCCGGTGTCCGGCTCGTCCTATTCCTACGCGTACGCGACGCTGGGCGAGCTCGTGGCGTGGATCTGCGGCTGGTGCCTCATGCTGGAGTACGCCGTGTCCGTGGCGGCGGTGGCCGTGGGCTGGGGCGAATACCTCAACTCGTTCCTGCGCTCCCTGTTCGGCTTCACGCTGCCCGCGGCGATCACCCGCTCCCCCGGCCAGGACGGCGGCGTGATCAACGTCACCGCGATCGTCATCGTCCTGCTCGCCACGTGGCTGCTGCTGTACGGCGCCTCGGAGAGCGCCACTGCGAACGCGATCTTCGTAATGATCAAGGTCGTGGTGCTGCTCTTCTTCTGCGTGGTGGCGTTCACCGCCTTCCAGGCCAAGAACTTCGCGCCCTTCGCACCCCTGGGGGTGGCCGGCATCACGGCGGCGGCCTCGCAGGTGTTCTTCTCCTACATCGGCTTCGACGCCGCCTCCACCGCGGGCGAGGAGGCCAAGAACCCCAAGCGCGACCTGCCCCTGGCCATCCTCCTGTCACTGGTCATCGTGACGGCCATCTACGTGCTCGTCGCGATGGCCGCCATCGGCGCGATGCCGTGGACGCGGTTCGACGCCAAGCACACCGAGGCGAGCCTGTCCTACATCGCCGACCTGGCCGTCGGCGCCACCTGGCCGGGCCTCATCGTCTCGTTCGGGGCGGTCATCGCCATCGCCAGCGTCGTGCTCACCGTCATCTTCGGCCAGACCCGCATCCTGTTCGCCATGTCCCGCGACGGGCTGATCCCGCGCGTCTTCCAGCGGGTCGACATGCGCCACCAGGTCCCCGTCGCGAACACCCTCATCGTCGCCGCGTTCATCTCCGTGCTGGCCGGCCTGGTGCCGCTCGGCCAGCTCGCCGAGGCGACCAGCATCGGCACCCTGTTCGCCTTCGCCATCGTGAACGTCGGCGTGCTCGTCCTGCGCTACCGCAGCCCCGAGCTGCCGCGCACCTTCCGCACGCCGCTGTTCCCCGCCACGCCGGTGCTCGGCGCCGTCTTCTGCCTCGTCGTGATGGCGGGCCTGGCCGGGGTCACCTGGGTGGCGTTCGGGCTGTGGATGCTGGTGGGGCTGATCTGCTACTTCCTGTACGGCTACGGCCATTCGCGGCTGAACGCCGAGGTGGGCTGAATGAAGCTCAAGAACGTGCTGGCCGGCTGCATCCCGGAGCCCAGGGGCAGGGACGGGCTGGCACTGGGCGTGCTGGTCAAGGAACAGGTCCACGGGCGTCTGACGGTGGCCTACGTGCAGCCGCCCGCGTGGTCCGCGCCCGGACCGGCCAGGGCCGAGGAGAGCGCGTGGCGCGCCTACCTGATGGAGCAGGCCGACGCGACGCTCTGGCAGGCGCGCGAGCTGGCCGGCGACGACGCCGACTACGTGGTCCACACCCACAAGGGCAGCGGGCGCGGGCTGGTGGAGCTGGCGCGCAGGCGCGGCGCCGACGTCGTGGTGATCGGCTCGGCCTCCGGCGGCGGCAAGGGCCGCATCACCGTCGGCAGCACCGCCGACCAGCTCCTGCACTCGTCCTCCGTTCCCGTGCTGCTCGCCCCGCGCGGCTACGGCGACAAGCCCCCCGCCGCCTTCGAACGCCTCACCGTCGCCTACCGGCGCAGCCCCGGCTGCGACGCGGCGGTCAAGGACGCGACGGCGGTGGCCGCGTCGCTGGACGTGCCCCTGCGGCTGGTCACGCTGGTGATCAGCAACGGCAGGCGCGCCAGGATCGAGGAGGAGATGCTCGTCCGCCTGCGCGACGAGGCGGCCTCCAACCTGCGGGCGGCGGCCCACGGACGGCCACGCGTGGAGGTGGAGGTGCTGGAGGGCCGCAACGTCGCGCAGGCACTCGGCACGACCTCGTGGCTCCCCGGCGAGATGATCATATGCGCTTCCAGCGCCACAGGGCCACTCAGGCGGGTCTTCCTCGGAGACACCTCGATCAAGATCGTACGGGCTGCGACCTGCCCTGTCATGATTCTCACGCGGCAGACCTAGGGCGGGGAAATTTCTCGTCAAACTCTGACGAAGTAGCGTTACCACTGGGACATGAGGGGCGATTGCGGCGATCCCTACCGGATCGGATTCGGCATCTTTTTTCCAATCAGCTTGACCTCAGGCGTCCGCCCCTTTACCGTCACTGTGCGTAACCACACCTCGCGGCGTTCTGGGGTAAACCTGGGGCCATGGCTACCGATGGTGCCGGGCTTGGCACCAGACCCCCCGGTGGCTAGGGCATACGCCGCAAGGGAGCACAATCTACTGAGAGCGATACATACAAGACCGGGGGCCACACAATGCCGTCTGAGTACGCAAAGTCGCTGGGTGCACGACTCCGCGCCATACGCACCCAGCAGGGCCTGTCCCTGCATGGAGTCGAGGAAAAGTCGCGTGGCAGGTGGAAAGCCGTGGTCGTGGGCTCGTACGAGCGTGGCGACCGTGCGGTGACCGTACAGAAGCTTGCCGAGCTTGCCGACTTCTACGGGGTGCCCGTATCCGAGCTGCTGCCGGGCGGAGCCGCGCCCAGCCCGCTCGGACCGACACCCAAGCTTGTGATCGACCTGGAGCGCCTGGCCACGCTGCCGAAGGAGAAGGCGGGGGCACTCGCCCGCTACGCCGCCACCATCCAGAGCCAGCGCGGTGACTACAACGGCAAGGTGCTGTCGATCCGCCAGGAGGACCTGCGCTCGCTTGCCGTGATCTACGACAAGTCGCCCAGTGAGCTCACCGAGGAGCTGATCAGCTGGGGCGTTCTCGACGCCGAGGCCCGCCGCGCCGTCGAGTCGTTCTGAGGCTGTCCCTCTCCCCTGAGGTCGCCCCCTCCCTCCGAGGCCGTCTCACCCCGCTCTGAGGCCGCCTCGCGCGCCTGAGGGCTCGCCACCGCCACGCGGCCGGCGAGCCACCCGGCATCAAGCGCCCTTCCCTGGCCCGCCGCGCTTTCCGAGCGGCATGGAGCCCGGTTTCGCACCACCGTGGACGTATTCCGCCCCCGCACAGGGCGACCGTCCTGGAAAGCGCTTACTGGCGTGTGGGGGTCCACGTTGGAGCACCACCGAGCGAGCGGGATCGGTGGTGTGCGCGCCGACGTACGTCCCGGCCAAGGGCCGCCACATCGGCGCCCAGCCGCACGGAAGCCCCGCTCCAGCACGACCGCCAGGGCGGGGCGAACCGAGGCCGGCCATCAAGGGACGCCCGCCGGGGCTGGGTCGGGCGGGCATACCGCGCAGACGCGCGTCTCCGGCTCGGCCGGAAGCTCGTCGGCGGTCGGCCGCGTTACGGCGCGGCAAGAGCCGGTGGGCCACCAAGGGGACATCCACCGGGGCAGTATCGTCGGCGCCCGGCCGCGCGAAAGCCGCGTTCGAGCGCGGTGCAGCGACCTCGGAACCCGGCGCACCCGGACGCCGCGGTCAGCCCGGCGCACCCAGGGCTGCGATCAGCCCGGCGTATCCAGGCTGGGACCAGCCCGGCGACGGGAACGTCCACCCGGACCATGAAGGTGGGATCGGCCCGGTGAAGGGACGTCGGAGGGTCAGCCTGCCAGCGGGACGTTGACCGGCAGCTGGGGCTGGGCCGGCATGCCGAGCAGGTCCTCCACCGTGGAGACGAACGTCTCCGCCTCGGCCAGGAGCTCGTCGGCGTCGGCCGCGCTGACCCGGCTGACCATGCCCGCCTCGGCGGCGGCGCGCTTGGCGGCGCTCACCGAGAAGTAGGCGGCCCACTCGGCCAGGCGCGGCTCAGCCTCGGGCAGCAGCTCCCAGGCGCTGCGCAGGCGGCGCCTGCGGCCTTCCATGGGACGGGGACGGGCGGCCAGGATCGCCGCCGCCGCCCGAAGGGCTGCCAGGTGGGCGGCCACGTATCGGGATGCCGGAGTGCGAGCGCCGGTCGCCTCCGCCAGGCAGGAACGAGAATCGGTCAAGTGTGCCCGAACCGCAGGCGACAGCCGGGGCCCGGGCGTTTCTCTAGGCCGTGGTGCCATCTTGCGCGCCTCCTTGGAGTCGTGGGCGGCCGCCGGCGTCTCCGCCGGTGGTGCCAACAATCGCAGACCCCACCGACATTTCCACCGGGCTGGCCGGACGTGGAGCTTCCCCACTCCCCGTCCGGCCAGGGCACGCCCACTCGTCTCCGCCGACGACGAGGACGTGCCCTTCGCCCATGGAGCCTGGCCGCGGGGGAACGCTTGGGGAAGCGAACGGCCCGCGACCAGGTCCTGGTGACGTTGAGCCGCGAGCCCCACCGTCACTACGTCGAACATAATTTCGATCACGCTCGGTGTCAACCGATTCCACGAACACAGGTTCGACGAGTATGAGCCCGAAGGCGCGAAAAAGCCGTCGCCGCGGAGAGCTTGCGGCGACGGCCGGGTGGTTCAGAAGGACGAGAAGACGGTCGTCAGACGACCGAGATGGCGCCCGACGGGCAGAGGGTCACGGCGCGACGGACGCCGTCCTCCAGCTCCGCGGGAGGCACCTTCTGCAAGAGCACCACCGTGCCCTCGTCCTCGCTCTGGTCGAACACTTCCGGCACCGTCAGCGCGCACATGCCCGCCCCGATGCACACCGTCGTATCTGCCTTGATTTCCATGGTGACCTACCAAGTGACTGGGAGGCGGTGCACTCCATAGATGCTCATGTCCGAGCGCATCGGCACCTCCTCGGGTGTTACGGCCAAGCGTAGACCTGGGAAGCGGCGCAGCAGCGCAGGGTACCCGATGCGCATCTCGATGCGGGCGAGCTGCTGCCCCAGGCACTGGTGGATGCCGTGGCCGAAGGTCAGGTGCCCGCCCGCGGGCCTGGTGACGTCGAGCCGGTCGCCGTCGGGGAAGCGGGACGAGTCGCGGTTGACGGTGGGCAGGTGGAGCGCCACGCACTCGCCCGCCTTGATGAGGTTGCCCTCGATCTCGACGTCCTCCAGCGCGGTGCGCATCGGGCCGAGGTGGATGATCGTGAGGTAGCGCAGCAGCTCCTCGACCCCGTTCTCCACCACTGTCGGGTCGTCACGCATGGCGGCGAGCTGCGCGGGGTTCGTGAGCAGGGCGTACGTGCCGAGCCCCAGCATGTTGGCGGTCGTCTCGTGCCCGGCCACCAGCAGCAGCAGGGACACCCCGGCGAGCTCCTCGTCGTTCAGCTCCCCGCCCTCGATGAGCCCGCTGATCAGGTCGTCGGCCGGCTCCTTGCGCTTGCGCTGGACGAGCCCGTACATGAACGCCGTGATCCGGCCGAGCGCGGCCATCGCGTCCTCGGCCTTGGACTCCAGGTTGACCAGGAGCTTGGTGTCCTCCTGGAACTGCCCGCGGTCCTCGTACGGCACCCCGAGCAGCTCGCAGATCACCAGCGACGGGATCGGCAGCGCGAACTTCTCGACGAGGTCCACGGGCCCGCCGGCGGCGGCCATGTCGTCGAGGCAGGCGTTGGCGATCTCCTCGACCCTGGGTTCGAGCATCTTCATCCTGCGCACGGTGAACTGGCCGGTCAGCAGCCTGCGGAAACGCGCGTGCTCGGGCTCGTCCATGCGCAGGAAGAACCCGGGCGGCGTCTTCGCGTCCTTCTGCATCCTCATCCGGAGCAGAGTGCCCTCGATCGGCGGGTGCGCGAGCTCCGTGCGGTTGCTGAAGCGCGGGTGCGCGAGCACCGCGCGGGCGGCGGAGTAGCCGGTCACCAGCCAGCCCCGGTGGCCGTCGGCGAAGGTCATACGGTGCATGTTCGCCCGTTCTCGCAGCTCAGTGGCTTCGTCGGGCGGATCGAACGGGCGCTGCCGGTCGGTGGGAAACGTCACGTCGGACATGTTTCGGCTCCTTTCCGAGCTTCACCTCCAGAAAACCTCATTCATTGCAAAATTTCAATGCATGAAAATCATATACGCATGCAGTATAGTTCCGTCATGGTAGATAACGGCGGCGTGGGACTGCGGGAGCGCAAGAAGCAGCGCACGCGCCGGGCACTGGTCGAGGCCGCGCTCCGGTTGTTCGACGAGAAGGGCTTCGACGAGACCACGCTGGCCGAGATCGCCGCGGAGGCCGACGTGTCGACGCGCACGTTCTTCAGCTACTTCGCGAGCAAGGAGGACGTGGTCTTCTACGACTCCGCCCGCAAGATGGAGCTGGCCACCGCGACGCTGGCCGACAGGGCTCCCGGCGAGACGCCGGGCGACCTCCTCCTGCGGATCGTGGAGGAGAGCCTGACCTGGCTGACCACGTACGAGGAGCTCACGTTCGAGGACGCGGAGCTGCGGATCCGGCTCGTGCTCAAGGAGCCCACGCTGCGGGCGCGGGCGCTGGTGATGCTGCTCGAGAGCCAGACCACGCTGGCACGGGCGCTGCGGGAGTCCTACCCCGAGCTGGACCCGGTGGAGGCGGCCGCCGCGGTGGGCGCGATGTTCGGGGCGGTGAAGCTGGCGATCGTCGCCGACCTCGGCCACGAACTGTCCGCGGAGCAGATGTCGAGCACGGCGCGCCGGGCGGCCGAGATCACGCTCGCCGGCCTGCGCTCCCTCGGATAGCTCCGGATGCCCGCTTTCTGAGAAGCTGTCCGGAGCGGAGGGGGGCCGGATGGCGGGCAAGCGGTGGCTGATCGATCTCGTCCTGCCGGCGCTGGGGCCGGTCCTGGCGGCGGCGTACGCGGGGGTCAACCTCGTGGCCATCGAGGCGGCCGTCAAGGCGCAGATCGCGGGCCCGGAGTGGGCGGGCGGCCGACTCCTCGCCGACGGGATGACAGGGCTGGGCAGGGACTCCTGGCGGCTGGTCCTGGCCACCGCCGTGGTCGTGGGGGTCCTGGGAGTGGTGTACGCCGTCATCGGCGTGCTCCTGCGGCGGGGCGGCCGGGGCCGCACGCCCCTGCTCGTGCTGTCGGGCGTCCTGATCGTCCCGTACGCCCTCGCGATCCTCGTCGCGCTGGTCAACCCCGCCAGGGCGCTGGCGGGACTCTACGACACCCCTGACTTCGCCGGCGGCCTTCCCGGGTGGCAGTCGGCCACCGTACTCGTCCTGGTGGCGGCCGGGCTGGCCCAGGCCGCGGGGGTGGCGATGGCGGCCGCGCAGGGCAGGCGGGCCGCGAGCGCCCGGACCTGAGGGCAGGCGGACCGCAGGCGTCCGGACCCGAGGTCAGGCGGGCCACGGGCGCCCGGGCCTGAGGGCTCAGCGGCAGCCGTCGTTCGACCAGGTCGTCCAGCCCATCTGGGCGCCGCCGCGTCCGGTGGCGGCCCAGCCCGGCGGCGGAGCCGTCCCGTACGGGACCACGGCCGTGCACGCGCCCGCCGGGGGCCGGCCGTTGTAGAACTCGATCCGGGTCCACGACACCCGATACGACAGCGGCACCCAGATGTTCCACCGCACCCGCCGGTCCACCGCCACGCGGCCGGGCGGCGGCGCGGGCAGCCAGTCCACGCCGCCCGACGGGCGGGCGGGCGCCTGCCCGGCCGTGAACGCGATGTCGATCAGCGCCAGCACGCCCACCACCAGCAGCAGCCTGGCCCGGCGCGCGGTCAGGAAGGCCGCCCCGGTCAGGCAGGCCAGCAGGATCAGGGCGGGCACGGAGGCCTCGACCAGGTTCAGCGCGTCGTTCTCACCCGTGAGAAAGATCACTTCGGGGAAGTCGAACGCGATGAACGCGTACCGCTCCAGCCGGTCCCCCGCGTACCAGGCGGCCACCCCGCCGGTCACCGCCATCAGCCCGGCGGCGGCCAGCGCGTGCCGCACCGCGGCCAGGCGCCCACCCTTGATGAGGACGATCAGGCCGGCGAGCGTCCAGGCCACGGCGACGCAGGCCAGGTAGCGCCCGTAGACGTAGTTGCCGACGCGGTGCTCGTCCGGGAGGGCGGCCGAGGAGGCGTACGCGATGCCCAGGGTCGTCAGCAGCAACGTGCCCGCAAGAACGCGGTGCGCGTACGGCGCGGACCGCCGTACCAGTGTGGCCGCCGCGCCCGCCATGCCGACGCCCGCGAGCCCCCAGGTGCCGGCGACGAGGTACCAGAGCTGACCGGCCGCCCCCGACAGCGCCCACGCCTGGCCTTCGAGGGTCGTGAGCCTGGACACCAGCAGCCCCGACAGGTCGCGGGGCCCGCCCGGATAGAGCGCGGCGCCCAGCGCCCCGTTGAGCGCCTTGCCCGCCACCGCGACCACGGCCGCGCCCACCAGCGCCGCGACCGCCGGACCCACCGCCCTGCCGCGGCCCGGCAGCACCGCCCTTTTGCGGACCCACACCACCACGACGACCAGCACGCACACCGCCAGGACCACGGTCCCCCGCAGATGGGCCGCCATCGCGAACGCCGACAGCGCGCCCGCCACCGCCCCGGCCCGCGCCGACCCGTACGCGACCAGGTCGTGCAGCGCGAGCAGCCAGGCCAGGACGAGCACGGGCAGGATCGCGTCGGTCAGCGCCAGCCCGGAGAACACCACCAGCGCCGGCGACAGCGCCGCGACGAACGCCGTGATCAGCGCCGCCCGCCCGCCCAGGCCCAGTCGCCGCAGCAGCAGGTACGCCAGCGGGTACGCGCTCGCCGCCGCCATCGACCCCACCCCGGCCACCAGCCGGTAGGCCAGGACGGGGTCGGAGGTCAGCCAGAAGACCGGGACCAGCAGCAGCGGATAGCCGCCCTGGTAGAAGGTGGAGCCGGTGAGGTCGGCGCCCGGTCCGCCGGCCAGCCAGCGGGCGGCGAGGAGGTATCCGGTCTCGTCCGGGTTCGCCACCGGTCCGGTGTGATACCGGTACAGCCACAGCCGTAACGCCACGTGGGCGACCCACCCGGCCGCCAGCAGCCACCACAGGCGGGCCCGTCCCGTATGCCGCGCCGTCGTGTGAACGGGCGCCGGCGTCATGAACGCAGTCGTCATGCTCTCCCCCCAAGAAAGTCAGGAGGGAGTCCAGCAAAAGCGGCATAACGGGCCCGTCACCGCTTCTGGTTATGCGGGCGTTATGCCGCCGGCGGCGCGGCGGGCGTGCTCAGAACGCGCGTCTCAGAGCCGCTTGAACCTGCCCCGGACGTGCACCGGCACGCCCTTGCCCAGCATCCCGGGCAGGACCTCGGCCACGTTCATCGGCATGCGCACACACCCGTGCGAAGCCGGATACAGCGGCACCGACAGCGCGCCGTGGAAGGCGATGCCGCCGTTGAAGAAGATCGGGTTGTAGAGCTGCCCCAGGTACGACTTGTGCCAGCCGCGAGCGCGCCACGTCGTCGCGTAGTCGCCCGTCGGCGTGGTGGCCGAGCCGCAGAACCGCTGCTGCTTGCCCTGCCACGCGGCGGTCTCGCAGTAGGGGACGCCGCTGCCGGAGGACACGTGGGTGATCAGCTTCACCTCGCCGTCCACGTACAGGACCATGATCTGCTTGGTGAGGTTGACCTCGGCGCGGGTCGGCTTGCCGTTCTTGACCAGGACCTGCGGCGACCTGGGGCTCTCCAGGGCGTCCCACGTGCGCCTGGCGACGGTGCTGGTCGGCTTGATGCCGTTCACCTTCTGGAACGCCCATACGGCCGCCAGCGTCGCGCCCCCGTACCGGCCGTCGGCCCTGCCTGGGCGGTAGCCGAGCTGGGCCAGGCGCCTCTGCAGCCACTGGACGGACTTGCCCTTGGCGCCGAGCCTGAGCGTCTTGCCTGGCGCGGCGACCGTGGCGGGGGTGATGGCGGGGGTGATGGCGGGGGTGATGGCGGCGGGACCGGATCGGGCTCCCGCGGAGGTATGTGTGGTGGTCGGGGACGCCGTCCTCATGGACGCCGTCGAACGATGCAATCCATGCGCGCCGCAGCCCGAGAGTGCGACGGCGCCTGCCGTCAGGAGAGCAGCCACTCCGGGCAGCCGTCGAGCCCCCACCAGTACCACCTCGCATACCATGAGCAAACGATCAGTTGACCTTATACCACTCATCATGAATCGGTAATGAAGCGGTCAACCTGTTTAGAGTGTGTCCATGTCTGAGAAGTTGCCGTCCAACGCGGTCGTCGTTCAATCCGCCCTGCGCGAACTGGGGGCGGACGGTGAGGTCATCGTCCTGCCCGAGAAGGCGCCCACGGCGGCGACCGCCGCGGCCCAGGTCGGGTGCGAGGTCGGGGCCATCGCCAACAGCCTGATCTTCGACGCGGACGGCGCGCCGCTGCTCGTGCTGACCAGCGGGGCGCACCGCGTGGACGTGGAGCTGATCGCCCGCACCGCGGGGGTCGGGAAGGTACGCCGGGCGACGCCGGAGTTCGTGAGGGCGGCGACCGGACAGCCCATCGGCGGCGTGGCCCCGGTCGGGCATCCGGCGCCCGTGCGGACCCTGGTGGACAACTGGCTGAGCAAGCACGAGGTGGTGTGGGCGGCCGGGGGGCATCCGCTGACCGTGTTCCCGACGACGTTTGACGAGCTCGTGCGGATCACCGGCGGTACGGCGGTGGACGTCGAGTAGTGTGCGACGGGTGATCGAGTTTCGCGGGGCGGGGCCGGCCGAGTTCGTCGAGCGGCTGGACACGGTGATCGACGTCTACGCGGCTGCCATGAACCCGCCCGCGGACCAGATCAACGGCCGCAAAACCATCATGCGAAATCACGCGACTTATCCCCATTTTCAGTGTTATTTCGCAGAATTGCGCGATCCGTCCCTTTCCACCCCCCTCACCGTCGGCTTCGCCTACGGCTTCCGCGGTACCCCCGGGCAGTGGTGGCACGACGTGGTCTTCCGCGCCCTGACGGACCGGATCGGCCAGGAGGCCGCCGACGCCTGGCTCGGCTACGCGCTGGAGCTGGCCGAGATCCACGTCCACCCCGACTTCCAGAGCAAGGGCATCGGCCGCGCCATGATCCGCACCCTCTGCGCGGGCCGCCCCGAGCGCTCGGCTGTCCTGTCCACCCACGACCAGCCCACGGCCGCCCGCCACCTCTACGCCAGCATGGGCTTCACGGACCTGCTCTCGAGGTTCATCTTCCCGGGCGGCTACGAGGACTACGCCATCATGGGCCGCCCCCTGCCCTTGACGTGAGGATCACCTCCCGGACGAACCCGTGACCATTGGGTTTGTCTGCTGATTACTTGGGGCACCATCCATTACGCAAGGTAGTCACTCCTTTACTAACCGTCTATAACCCCCTGCCCGTCACCCGCCCGGTCCCCCTGCGGGCGGGTGACGGGCCCCTTTTCCCTCCCACCACACTCACCACCCCAACGGACCTCGAGGCAACCGCCGACCGATGGCCCCGACGCTGCGGGCGACGACCCGGTACTCCCGGCACGGCGGGCGACAACCCGGGTGGACCGGCACCACGGCGCGCCTCCCACCCGGCATTCGGCCCAGGTCCGTATGGCCCCTCCGGCGCCGGTGCGGCGGGAAGGGAGGTCGGCGGAGCCCGGCGCAATGCGTGCGGCGCGAAGATGGGCGACGGGGGCGGCGCAATGTCGTGCGGCGGGTGGGCGGCGCAATCAGTGCCGGGGGGGGGTGGGAAGCGTTGGGGTTCTTCGTTGGGTGATCTTGCCGACCGCGCAGGGTCAACGCTGGTGAACCCCCGAAGAGGCCCACGTTGCGCCGTTGCGGCGGCCGGCCGCGTGCGGGTCAGCGGGCGTCTTCCTGGAGGTCACCGGCCACGGGCGGGGGGGGGGGCCGCCCCGGCTCCGCCGTAAATAAAGACAGGTTTTAATGCGGAAATGGGCACCCCGTCGGGGGGTTGGAATAACAACCGCCACGCGCTGGTGC